>JAVVDX010000005.1:0-33782 GCA_032251475.1 Wenzhouxiangellaceae bacterium
GTGCCCACGTTCACGTGCGGCTTCGTGCGTTCGTATTTTGCCTTGGACATGCCTGGTTTCCTCTCGCGTTCTTATGCTGTCTTCTTGATGACCTGGTCGGCCACGCTGTTCGGCGCCTCGGCGTAGGCCAGAAATTCCATCGTGTAGTTCGCCCGGCCCTGGCTCATCGAGCGCAGGTCGGTCGCGTACCCGAACATCTCGGCCAGCGGCACGTGCGCGCGGATGACCTTGCCGGCCGGCGCGTCTTCCATGCCCTGGACCAGCCCGCGGCGCCGGTTCAGATCGCCCATCACATCGCCCATGTATTCCTCGGGCGTGACGGCCTCGACCTTCATCATCGGCTCGAGCAGCACCGGGTCAGCTTTCAGGGCGCCGTCCCTCATTGCCATCGAGCCGGCGATCTTGAACGCCATTTCCGACGAGTCGACCTCGTGGTACGAACCGTCGAACAGCGTCGCCTTGACGTCGACCAGCGGGTAGCCGGCCAGCACGCCGTTGTGCATCTGTTCCTCGATGCCCTTGGCCACCGCCGGGATGTAGTCCTTGGGCACGACGCCGCCGACGATCTCGTTGACGAATTCGAACCCGCCGCCCTGTTCCATCGGCTCGATCCGGATCTTGACGTGGCCATACTGGCCGCGCCCGCCGGACTGGCGCACGAACTTGCCCTCGGACTCGACCGGCTTGCGGATCGTTTCGCGGTAGGCCACCTGCGGCTTGCCGACGTTGGCCTCGACCTTGAATTCGCGCTTCATCCGGTCGACGATGATGTCCAGGTGCAGCTCGCCCATGCCCGAAATGATCGTCTGGCCGGATTCCTCGTCGGTGCGCACGCGGAACGACGGATCTTCCTGGGCCAGCTTGGACAGCGCCACGCCCATCTTTTCCTGGTCGCTCTTGGTCTTCGGCTCGACCGCGACCGCGATCACCGGTTCGGGGAACTCCATCCGCTCGAGCGTGATCACGTTGGACGGGTCGCACAGCGTGTCGCCAGTGGTGACGTCCTTGAGGCCGACCGCGGCGGCGATGTCGCCGGCGTGCACTTCCTTGATCTCCTCGCGCGAGTTCGAGTGCATCTGCAGCAGGCGGCCGATGCGCTCCTTCTTGCCCTTGACCGGGTTGTATACCGTATCGCCCGAGGCGAGTATGCCCGAGTAGACCCGGAAGAACGTCAGCGAGCCGACGTACGGGTCGGTCGCGATCTTGAACGCCAGCGCCGCGAACGGCTCTTCGTCGCTGGACTTGCGGATGCCCTCTTCCTCGTTCTCCAGGATGCCGCGGATCGCCTTGACCTCGGTCGGCGCCGGCATGTACTGCACGATCGCATCGAGCAGCGCCTGCACGCCCTTGTTCTTGAACGCCGTGCCGCACAGCACCGGGACGATCTCGTTGGCCAGCGTGCCGGCGCGCAGCCCGGCGATGATTTCCGCTTCGCTGAGTTCGCCTCCTTCGAGGTACTTCTCCATCAGTTCCTCGGAGCCCTCTGCGGCCGCCTCGACCATGAACTCGCGCGCCTTCGCGGCGGCGTCCTGCAGCTCGGCCGGAATGTCGCGCGCCTCGTACGATGTGCCCATGGTCTCGGTATCCCAGTAGACCGCACGCATCTTGACCAGGTCGACCACGCCCTCGAAGTTCTCTTCCACGCCGATCGGAAGCTGGATCGGCACCGGGCGCGCACCCAGCCGCTCGCGGATCTGGTTCACCACGCGCTCGAAATTCGCGCCGGTACGGTCCATCTTGTTGACGAACGCCATCCGCGGCACCTGGTACTTGGTCGCCTGGCGCCAGACCGTCTCGGACTGCGGTTCCACGCCGCCGACGGCGCAGAATACGGCAACCGTGCCGTCGAGCACGCGCAGCGAACGCTCGACCTCGATCGTGAAGTCGACGTGGCCCGGGGTGTCGATGATATTGATCCGGTACTCCGGCCAATCCTTGTCCATCCCGTTCCAGAAACAGGTCGTCGCCGCCGACGTGATCGTGATGCCACGCTCCTGCTCCTGTTCCATCCAGTCCATCACGGCATTGCCGTCGTGCACCTCGCCCAGCTTGTGCGAGATGCCGGTGTAGAACAGGATGCGCTCCGTCGTCGTGGTCTTGCCCGCATCGATGTGGGCCATGATCCCGATGTTCCGGTAGCGTTCGATTGAAGTCTTGCGTGCCACGATCTACTCCAGGCTTCCTTTCAGCATCCGGCCGCTAACGGCCGGTTATTACCAACGATAGTGGGCAAAAGCCTTGTTGGCTTCGGCCATGCGATGTACGTCTTCCCGCTTCTTGACGGCATTGCCGCGCTCCTCGGCGGCGTCCAGAAGTTCGCCGGCCAGGCGCTTGGGCATGGACTTCTCGCCGCGCTTGCGGGCAAAGTCGATGATCCAGCGCATCGCCAGCGTCTGCCGCCGGCGCGGCCGCACTTCCACCGGCACCTGATAGGTCGCGCCACCGACCCGGCGCGACTTGACCTCGACCGACGGCGCGACGGCATCCAGCGCCTTTTGGACGACCTCGATCGGCTCGGCGTGGCCGCGGCCCTCGATTTCTTGGATCGCGCCGTAGACGATGCGTTCAGCCACCGACTTCTTGCCGTCCTTCATCACCATGTTGATGAAGCGGGTCAGCAACTCGCTGCCGAATTTCGGGTCCGGCAGGATGTCGCGCTGGAAGTTCGAATGCTTGCGGGACATTGGTTTATTCCGTTGTCAGTTCGGGTTCCGGGAGCGAAAAGGCCCCGGTCAGTTCTTCGGCCTCTTGGCGCCGTACTTCGAGCGGCCCTGGCGGCGATCGGTAACGCCGGCGGTATCGAGGCTGCCGCGCACCGTGTGGTAGCGCACGCCCGGAAGGTCCTTGACCCGGCCGCCGCGGATCAGCACCACCGAGTGCTCCTGCAGGTTGTGCCCTTCGCCGCCGATGTAGCTGGAGACCTCGTAGCCGTTGGTCAGCCGCACGCGCGCGACCTTGCGCAGGGCCGAGTTCGGCTTCTTCGGCGTGGTCGTGTACACGCGCGTGCATACGCCGCGCTTCTGCGGCGACGCTTCCAGCGCCGGCACGTTCGACTTGTACTGCTTCGGGCGCCGCGGCTTGCGGACCAGCTGGTTGATCGTCGCCATTGTTTCAGACCCAAAAAGGAAATCGACAGAAAATAAACGACAGACCGAGCAATTCCGGTCTGCCGAAGAACGGGAATATTAGAGGGTTTCGCGGCTTATGTCAAGACCGAATCGCCCGATCGGGCACCGCGCGCGCCCCGGATCATCGCAGCCGCCGAGGCGGTTTTCCGGCCCGGGCGGCTCCGGTCGGCGCCGCCCGGGGCCGATCGGCGAACCGCTTCGAGCGCCGCGACCAGGAGCGCGCCGTCGGCGTCGTCGCGGTGCATGTCCCGGCTCAGCATCCGGCGCCATGCCCGGGCTCCGGGGCGACCGTGGAACAGGCCCAGCATATGGCGCGCGACCGCCTGGAACCGGACGCCGTGAGCGAGCTGCGCGTCCGCGTACCCGGCCATGCGTGCAACGACAGCCTCCCGGTCGGGCGGGGCCGAACCGGGCGCCAGTGCGTCCTGGAGCTCGGCCAGGATCCACGGATTCCGGTACGCGGCCCGGCCGAGCATGACCCCGTCCAAGCGCGCCAGCTCGGCCAGCGCCCGGGCCGGCGACTCCAGCCCGCCGTTGAGCACAAGGCACAGCTGCGGGAAGCCCGACGCCAGCCGGGCGACGCGATCGTGGTCCAGCGGCGGAATCTCGCGGTTCTCCTTCGGGCTCAGGCCGTTCAGCCACGCCTTGCGCGCGTGCACGATGACCGTGCCGACGCCGCTTTCGGCGACCGTCGCGACGAAGCGGTGCAGGAACTCCTCGCTGTCGTGCTCGTCGACGCCGGTCCGGGTCTTGACCGTCACCGGCACGGCCACCGCCTCGCGCATCGCGACCAGGCAGTCGCGCACCCGCCCGGGCTCGACCATCAGGCAGGCCCCGAACCGGCCCTTCTGCACCCGGTCCGACGGGCAGCCGCAGTTCAGGTTGATCTCGTCAAAGCCGAATTCGGCTCCGATCCGCGCCGCCCGGGCCAGTTCCTCCGGCTCGCTGCCGCCGAGCTGCAGCGCCACCGGGTGCTCGGCCGGGTCGAACGCCAGCAGGCGCGCGCGGTCGCCGTGCAGCACCGCGCCGGTCGTGACCATCTCGGTGTACAACCGCGCGTGGGGCGCCAACAGGCGGTGGAAGTACCGGCAGTGGCGGTCGGTCCAGTCCATCATCGGCGCCACGCACAGGCGCCAGGCGTCGGCCCGGCGGTTTTCCGCATTCAGGGAAGTCATGCGGCCCCCGGCGCGAAAGCCCACCATGCCCAGGCGGCCGCCGCGGCCGCGGCGGCCAGCATCGCGATCAGCCACCGGCGGCGCGAAGCCGGGTGCTGCCCGGGCACCCCGTCGAGCACGCGCGCCGGTTTCAGCCCCGGGGCCTGAAGCACGAAACGGATCGGGCCGAACTGCAGCTCGTCGCCCGATTCCAGCGCCCGGCGCGCCACCGGCTCGCCGTTGAGCCGGGTCTCGCCGCCGGCCTCGACGACCAGCCCGCCGTCGCGCGCGACGAGGCGCGCGTGTTCGGGCGCCAGCCCGTCGATCCGGATATCGGCGGCGTCGGCCGACCCGACCGTCGTCTCGTCGCCGAGTTCGAAAGTCTGTCCGGTCAGCGCGCCGGAAGCGGCCTTGAGTCGATACTTCATGGGCTCCAATGATTGCGACTGGCATCGGCGTAATCAAGCACTTCGCGCAGCACGGCGGTCGCGTAGCAGCCCGGGCGCAGCCGGAAACGGAGTTCGAGCACGTCGCCGGCCAGCGTCCAGTCCAGGTCCGGCACCCGCATCCGAAGCGCCCGGCGATCGGTCTCGAGCCTGAACTTGGCCAGCCCGTCGGCGAGCTCGCGCTCGGCCTCGACGACGCGCTGCTCGACTTCCAGCGCCGCCCCGGTCGCCGGCGAAGGTTCGCGGCCGACCAGCGGCCCGGTCGGGTGCAGGTCCAGCGCCGCGGCGCGTGCGACCAGCTCGGGATCGTCCGGGTCGGCCGGAAACCACGAGCGGCTGCCCTCGAGCATCGCGATATCGCCGTCGATCAGCCGGTTCCAGGTCCCGGCGGCGATGCGCGCGGCCAGAACGCGGTTGAAGATCAGGCTGCGCGCCGCGGACAGGTAAAAGCCCCTCTTGGCCCGGTTCGGCTTGCGCCGGAGCTCGCCGCGGAACAGCCGATGGGCCCGGGCGATGTTGTTGCCGCCGAAGCGCTGCTCGCCGAAACCGTTCGGCACGCCGCCGGCGGCGATCCGGGCCAGGCGTTCGGCAAGCCGTTCGCGGTCGCCGCAAAATTCCCGCACCGTGAGCTCGAAACGATTGCCGGCCAGCCGGCCGCGCCGGATCTTGCGGTGGTGGCGCGTCACCGAGAGGATGCGCATGTCGTCGTCCGACCACGCCGCGGCATCCGGCATCTCCGGGCCGGGCCGGTGGATCGAGAACGGCTGTACCGTGAGCGCGTTGCGGTCCTTCAGTCCGCCGAAACCGACCGCGCTCCGAGGCACGCCGGCCAGTCGGGCGAGCCGCGCGACAACATCCATGGTGTTGATCCCGCGCTTCTCGACGACCAGCCACAGGTGCTCCCCGTCGCCGCTCGGCGCGTAGCCGACATCCTCGTGAACGCGGAAATCCTCGGGTAGCGACCGGATCAAGCCGGTGCCGACCGGCCCGCTCCAGGCAAATCCTGTCGCGGCCGAGTCCGTCGGGGCAGCTTCAGCCATCCTCCGGCGTGGCCCCGTCCGGCCCTGCGCCCGGCGACGGTGGCGTCGCAGTCCGATCGCGCTCGCGCAGCGCCGCGGCCCCCTCGGCGTCGAGATCCTCGGGATCGACGACGAGGTAGAACTCCTCGCCGGCGCGAATCAGCCCGAGCTCGGCGCGCGCCCGCTCCTCGACCGCATCGAGCCCGGATTTGAGGTCCAGCACCTCGGCGGCCAGTGCATCGTTGCGCGCGGCCAGTTCGCGGTTCTCGTCGCGCTGGCGCTCGAGTCGCTGCTCGAGCTCGGCGACGCGGCCGTACTGGCGCCAGACCTGCACTTGCAGGCCGATCAGAAGCACCGCCAGAACGGCAATGAATACTCGCACGCCGGGTTATCCGCTCGAGACCGGCCGCCAGTTTACCGCGGCCGGCCCCTGCAGCCCAGCATGTCCGCCCGGCGTGTCAATCCAGCACGCGCCCGACGACGTCAAGATAGAGGTCGGGCAGCCGGACCAGATCGTCGAGGTCGATGTGCTCGTCGATCCGGTGAATCGTCCGGTTGACCGGGCCCAGCTCGACCACCTCGATGCCAAGCGGGCCCAGGAAGCGCCCGTCCGAGGTGCCGCCGCCGGTATCGGCGCGCACCTCGAGACCGAGCCGCTGCGCAACCGCGTGCTCGACGGCCCGGCGCAGCGCGCCCCCGGCGGGTCCGAACGGCGCGCCGGAGATCCTCCACTCCAGCGACCAGTCCGGCAAGCCGTTCCCGGACCGGTCAGTCAGGCCGTGCCCGGCCAGCACGTTGCGGATTCGCCGCTCCAGCGTCTCGGCATTGCTGTTCGGGTTGTGGCGCAGGTTGAACAGGATCTCGATTTCCCCCGGCGTGACGTTGTCGGCGCCGGTCCCAGCGCGCACGTTCGAGACCTGCAGCGTCGTCGCCGGGAACGCCGCATCGCCGTCGTCGAACTCCAGCCCCGCGAGGGCCGACAGCGCCGGAGCGACCCGATGCACCGGGTTGTCGGCCGGCCTCGCGTAGGCCGTGTGGCCCTGCTTGCCGCGCACCGTCAGCCGGCCCTGGATGCTGCCGCGGCGGCCGACCCGGATCACGTCGCCGAGACGTTCGTCGGACGACGGCTCGCCGACCAGCACGTGGTCGGGCAACTGGCCGCGCTCGCGCAGCAGCCCTACGATCCGGCGCACCCCGTCGGCGGCCAGGCCCTCCTCATCGGACGTCAGCAGCAGGGACAGCGTGCCTGGATGATCGGCATGCCCGGCGACGAACCGCTCGAGCGCGACGACGAACGCCGCCACCGACGATTTCATGTCGGCCGCGCCGCGGCCGTAGAGCCGGCCGTCGACCACCGCGGCGGCAAACGGCGGCTGCGACCATTCGGCCTCGGGGCCGGGCGGCACGACGTCGGTATGGCCCAGCAACATCAGGTGCGGCCGGCCCGAGCCGTGGACGGCGAGCAGGTTGTCGACCTCGCCGAAGCGGAAATCCTCGACCGCGAACCGGGCCGCGGCGAGCCGGTCGGCCACCAGCGGCTGGCAACCGGCGTCGTCGGGCGTCAGCGAACGGCGCCGGATCAGCGTCCGCGCCAGTTCGACGACCGGCTGGGTCAGTGCTGCGTCAGCCACGCGCGCGACGCGCCGTCGAATCCGGCGCTCGGCGCCGGGAATCACGCGAGGAATTGCCGCGGGCGTGCACCTTCATCATCGGGACGGATCAGTCGTCGCCGAATTCACGCTTGAGCACCTTCTCGGCCTCGTGCCGCAGGTCGCGCCCCTCGACAAGGTAAATGATGTACTCGCCGACGTTCTTGCAGTGATCGCCGATCCGTTCCAGCGCCTTGGCGACCAGCAGCGCGTCCAGCACGCGCCGGATATTGCGCGCGTCCTCCATCATGTAGGAATAGTACTGGCGGAAGATCGATTCGTATTCCTGGTCGACCTTCTGGTCCTTGCGCAACAGCTCGGCGGCCACCTGGGGGTCCATCCGGGCGAAACCGTCGAGGCTGAGCCGGAGCATCTCGAGCACGGTATGGCCGAGCAGCTCGATTTCGCGGTAGTTGTTGCGCGGACGTTCGAATTCGGCCAGCGCGATCGCCCAGCGGCCGATCTTCTCGGCCTCGTCGCCGATCCGCTCGAGGTCCGAGATCGCCTTGATGATCGCGAACACCAGCCGCAGGTCGCTCGCAGTCGGCTGGCGCCGGGCGATGATCAGCGTACATTCCTCGTCCAGGCGCTTTTCCATCGCGTTGACCTGGTCGTCGGTCTGTATCACCTTCTCGCCCAGTCCGGTATCGCCGTCGACGAGCGCCTGGATGGCGTTCTTGAGCATCTCCTCGACGGTGCCGCCCATCGCCATCATCTTCTGACGCAGGTTCTCCAGTTCGCGGTTGAACTGGTGCGAGATGTGCTGATCGAAACTTTCCATCCTTTCACTCCGGGCCGTCGGCCGCGACCGGCGCTGCGGCCTGTTCAGCCGTACCGGCCGGTAATGTAATCTTCCGTCGCCTTGCGGCGGGGGTTGGTGAACAGCCGGGCAGTGTCGTCGAATTCGATCATCTCGCCCATGTACATGTAGGCGGTGAAATCCGACACGCGCGCGGCCTGCTGCATATTGTGTGTGACAATCACGATCGTGTAATCGTTCTTCAGTTCGGCAATCAGTTCCTCGACCTTGGCCGTCGAGATCGGATCCAGCGCCGAGCAGGGCTCGTCGAGCAGGATGACCTCGGGTTCGATGGCAATCGCCCGGGCGATGACCAGGCGCTGCTGCTGACCGCCCGAGAGCCCGAACGCGTTGTCGTCCAGCCGATCCTTGACCTCGTCCCACAGCGCTGCGGCGCGCAGCGAGCGCTCGACGACCTCGGCCAGCTTGCGCTTGTTGTTGACGCCCTGCAGCCGGAGGCCGTAGGCGACGTTTTCGAAGATCGACTTCGGGAACGGATTGGGCTTCTGGAACACCATCCCGACCCGCCGCCGATGCTCGGCGACGTCGACATCCTTGTCGTGGATATTCTTGCCGTCGATCAGGATCTCGCCGCTGATCCGGCAAATGTCGATCAGGTCGTTCATCCGGTTGAAGCATCTGAGCAGCGTCGACTTGCCGCAGCCGGACGGCCCGATGAACGCGGTCACCCGATTGTGCGCAATCTTGAGATTGACGTTCTTCAGGGCCTGATCGTCGCCGTAAAACAGGTCGAGGTCGCGCACCTCGATACACACGCGCTCGCGTCCGATCTCCAGCGGCTTGCGGTTCTCGTCGAAGATCCCGTTGGAGACCGGCGGCCCGGGGGATCGTGCCTGTTCGTTCATCGCGCCCTGTTCACTCATTGCGCCACCTTCAGGTTCGGATATCGGTTCGGCTGCGCATGTCCGGAGGCCACCGTCAGTCGCTCTCGGCCCGGTACTTCTCGCGCAGCCGGTTGCGGATCGCGATCGCGGTCAGATTCAGGACCAGGATCAGCACCACCAGCGTCAGCGCGGTCGCGTAGACCAGCGGTCGGGCCGCCTCGACGTTCGGGCTCTGGAAGCCGACGTCGTAGATATGGAAACCCAGGTGCATGATCTTGCGCTCCATGTGTACGTACGGAAACTGGCCGTCGACCGGCAGGCTGGGCGCGAGCTTGACCACGCCGACCAGCATCAGCGGTGCGACCTCGCCGGCCGCGCGCGCGACGGCCAGGATCAGCCCGGTCATCATCGCCGGCGCCGACAGCGGCACGACGACTTTCCACAGCGTCTCCCACTTGGTGGCACCCAGCGCCAGCGAGCCTTCGCGGATCGTGCGCGGAATCCGCGCCAGCCCTTCCTCGGTCGACACGATCACGACCGGCAGCGTCAGCAGCGCCAGCGTCAGCGACGCCCAGAACAGTCCGGGCGTCCCGAATGTCGGCGCCGGCAGCCGCTCCGGAAAGAACATCTGGTCGATCGTTCCGCCGAGCAGGTAGACGAAGAAGCCGAGTCCGAACACGCCGAACACGATCGAAGGCACGCCGGCCAGATTGTAGACCGAGACCCGGATCAGCCGCAGCACCGCACCCTGGCGCGCGTATTCGCGCAGGTAGATCGCGGCCAGCACGCCGAACGGCGTGACCAGCACCGACATGATCAGCACCATCGTCACGGTTCCGAAGATCGCCGGAAAGATCCCGCCCTCGGTGTTGGCCTCGCGCGGAAAGCCAGTCAGGAAATCCGCGATCCGTTCGAAATAGAATCCGAGCTTGCCGAACAGTCCGAGCGCGTTGTTGCGCGAGACCATCACGATGGTGGCCAGCGGAATGCGCACTTCGCGCCCGGCCGCGGTGCGCGCGATCATCACGTCGCGCCGCGTCTGCTCGATCAGCGCCTCGCGCTGCTCGCGGATTTCCGCGAACCGCCCTTCGAGCTCGGTTTCGCGAGCCCGCAGGTCGGCCCTGGCGGCGGCCAGGTCGGCGCCGGACACGCCTTCCAGTTCCAGCCGCCGGCGCTCGAGCCGAATTTCCTCGAGCGCACTGTTGATCCGGCCGATGTCGACCTTCTCAAGCCGGCGGATGCGCTGGTGCAGACCATTGGCGCGCTCGACCGCCGCCTGCAGTTCTTGCCAAATCGCGTTGCCGGCAGCGACCACTTCGCCGGCACGCTCCAGCGCGACCGGATAGCCGTAGAAGTTGCCCCACTCGCGCCGTTCGACGCGAACCGCGTTGTCCGGGTACTCGAGCGCGCCCAGGGCCGAGTCGAGAAACCAGACGAAGTCGCGGCCGTTCAGGTCGCGGTTTCCGATCTTGATCAGGTGCCGGGTGACCAGCGTCTGGTCCGGGGGAATCTCCTGGCCTGCCTCGCGAATCCGCTGGGCCGGAAGCGTCTCGGAGCGCACCATGACGCCGAGCACCGGGCGCGGCTCGCTCACGCCCGGCCCGCTCGCGGTCGTGGCCACGATCGGGGACGGCCAGAAGTGGCCGAAGCCGCGCACCGAAATCAGCAGCAGCAGTCCGACGACCATGATCAGCGAGATCGCCAGCCCGCCGCCGATCAGCCAGATCCACGGATCCCCGGACCTGAACCAGCTGCGAATTGACGGAGAAGTGGCGGCCATGGCGTTCGATCGGGTTCAGAGACTGCTGTAGCGCTGGCGCAGGCGCTGGCGCACGACCTCGGCGATCGTGTTGACGACGAACGTGATCGCAAACAGTACCAGACCGGCCAGGAACAGGATCCGGTAATGGGTCGAGTCGACCGCGGTTTCGGGCAGCTCGACGGCAATATTGGCCGAAAGCGTGCGCATGCCCTCGAAGATGTTGAAGTTGACCACCGGGCTGTTGCCGGTCGCCATCAGCACGATCATGGTTTCGCCGACCGCGCGACCGAACCCGATCATGATCGCCGAGAAGATGCCGGGGCTCGCGGTCAGCAATACGACCCGCGTGACGGTCTGCCACGGCGTCGCGCCCAGCGCCAGCGAGCCCTGGGTCAGGTGCCGGGGGACCGTGAACACGGCGTCCTCGGCGATCGAGAAGATCGTCGGAATCACCGCGAACCCCATCGCGATGCCGACCACCAGCGCGTTGCGCTGGTCGTAGTCGATGCCGATATCGGTAAACCACTGGCGCATCGAACCGTCGAAGAACCAGATCTCGATCAGCGGCGACAGCTCGACCAGCCCCCAGACGATCAGCGCGATGAACGGTATCAGCACAACCGCCTCCCAGCCCGGCGGAAACGACTGGCGAAGCGAACGCGGCAGCCGGCTGAAGCCGAACGCGATCGCGACGAACGTGATCGGCAGGCCGAAGATCACCGTGAAAACGGCCGGAATGTGGTTCTCCAGGAAAGGCGCCAGCCACAGGCCCGCGAGAAACCCGAGAATCACCGTCGGCAACGCTTCCATGACCTCGATCGTCGGCTTGACGTAGCCGCGCAGCTGGGGCGCCATGAAATATGCGGTGTAGATCGCGCCGGCGATCGCCAGCGGCATCGCGAACAGCATCGCGAAGAACGCCGCCTTGAGCGTGCCGACGGTCAGCGGCACCATCGAGTACTTCGGCTCGAAGCTGTCGTCGCCGCTTGAGGCCTGCCAGACGAACTCGGGCTCCTGCCGGCCCTCGTACCAGACCTTGCCCCACAGCGCCTTGAGCGAATACTCGGGGTGCTCGTTCCAGACCTTGAAGCGCTGGATCCTGCCGTCCACGTCCTCGACGATGAGCTGGTCGTCGACCGGCGAGACGCCGACCGCGCGCAGCGGCCGGTCGCTCACCTTCTTCAGGTAAAGCGTCCGGGCCGAAGTGCCGTAGTGCAGACCCAGGCCGCCGGCGTCGTCGACGGCCGCGAATCCCTTGCGGGTGTACTCCGGCTGAATCGCGGTGATCGCGCCGGGATGGCGGTCAAACTCGCGGATGCGCTCGAGCGAAAAGATGTTGTCGCCCGGTGGCGCATCCGGATCGCGCACGAGAAACCACTGGACCAGGCGGCCGGTCGATGTGCCGACGACCCACGAAAACGTGCCGTTGAGCATCCGGAGCGCGGTGATCGATTCGCCCGGATCGGTCGCGACGGCCTGGTCGCGCACGACCGCCGAGGCCGGGTTCAAAAGATCCCAGTAGACCAGGTTGCCGTCGGTGTCGGCGCCGATCAGCGTCCACAGGTTCGCGGTCAGCTGCAGGTGCTGCGGCGGCCGCTCGGTCACCGGCAGGCTCCAGCTCGAGCGCGAGACTTCGGTCGCGCCGGTCAGGAACGATGTGCGCCTTGCGAACTTCACGAACACCAGCCGCCCGTCGGCCGTTGCCGAGGCGACTCCGGTATCGTCACCGGATTCCTGCACCGCGAGGACCGCCAGCGGCCGGCCGTTAGGGTCGACGGGCACCGGTTGTCGGCCCAGCGGAAACTGCGGGTCGGGTACGACCCGGCGCACACCGCCGTCGAACTGCAGCCGAACGGCGTGCTCGACGATGATGGCGCTGCCGTCGGAAAGGCCGAACGCCATCCGGCGCGCACGCGGCTCGGCATAGCCCGTCGCGGTCACCTGCACGCCCTCCGGAACCGGCAGCTGGACCCGCCGCAGCAACTTGCCGTCGGTCAGCGAAAAGTAGCTCAGCGTGCCGCCGGCGGTGTAGCGCATTCCGACTTCGCCGTAACGCTCGAGCGCCAGCATGACGCCGTTGCTGATCCGGCCGGCCCGCGCCTGGTAACTGGCAACCGGCTCCACCGAGGCGCCGCGCAGGATCGGCAGGACCTCGCTGAACAGGTAGACGAAGATCAGCGCCAGCGCGACGACGACGCTGCCGCCGCCGGCCCGCACCGTCCAGCCCGCGACCGCGTCGGCGAAATACCGCCAGCGCCGCCGCCGGGCCATGGCCGCGGCGCTGGGCAGCGAGCTGGAATCGGCCGGCAGCAGCGTTTCGGACTGGGCGGACGTCATCGCGGTCCCGGATCAGTTCGTCGGTCGAACCAGCGCGGCGCGCGCGACCGGCGCGGTCAGAGGCCGAGTTGCCGGCGGATTCGTTCGGCGACCGGGGCCGGCAGTGGAATGTAGCCGTCGCGCACGACCACCTGCTGCCCGCGCTTCGACAGTACCAGCCTGAAGAACTCGCGTTCCAGCGGTGCCAGCGGCGCGTTCGGCTTCTTGTTGACGTATACGTAGAGCATGCGCGAGAGCGGGTATTCGCCCGTCACGGCGGTCTCGGCGTTCGGTTCGACGCACTCGCCGCCGGTTTCGCGACTCAGCTCCAGCGCCTTGACGCCGGACGTCATGTAGCCGATGCCGGTATAGCCGATGCCGTTGAGCGATTCGGTCACGCCCTGCACCACCGAGGCCGAGCCGGGCTGCTCGTTGATGCCGGGCTTGAAGTCGCCGCCGCACAGGGCATTGTCCTTGAAAAACCCGTATGTGCCCGAAACCGCGTTGCGGCTGTAGAGCGTGAAATCCCGGTTTCCCCAGGCGCCTTTCAGCCCGAGGTCGCCCCAGCGCGTGATGTCTTCCGCGTGGCCGCACCGGCGCCCGACCGAAAACACCGCGTCGACTTCCGGAATCGAGGCGCATGCCAGCGGGTTGTCCTTGTTGACGATCACGGCGATCGTGTCGATGGCCGTGCCGACCGGCGTCGGCGGGTAGCCGAAGCGATCCTCGAACGCCTGGATCTCGCTGGACCGCATCAGCCGGCTCATCGGGCCGAAATTGGCCGTGCCCTCGGTCAGTGCCGGCGGCGCAGTCGACGAGCCGGCGCCCTGGATCTGGATGTTGACGTTGGGGTAGATATTCGCGAACTCCTCGGCCCACAGCGTCATCAGATTGTTGAGCGTGTCCGAGCCGATCGACGAGAGGTTGCCCGAAACGCCCGAGACCGGTTCGTACTCGGGCAGGTTCGGATCGACTTCGACCTGCGCGCCGACCGGAGCGACGCCGGCGGCCAGGACAAGGCCGGCCGCAAATTGCCTGAATTTCATCATGTTCCAACCCGTGTTGAGTGTGTGAAATCGACAGCCGCCGACGATCGAAAATCGATGACGCCGGGGGCTTTCGGATGCGCTCCGGCAGTTTGTGACACGAATGTTACACGCTGATGACGCCGGCAGCCGATTACGCGCCCTGGCCGGCGGCGGCGAGTTCGCGCAGCCGCTCGTTCGGGAAGACGCAGCAGAACTCGCTGCCCTTGCCCGGCTCGGAACGGATCTGCAGGCGCGAGTTGTGCCGCTGCAGCACGTGCTTGACGATCGCCAGCCCGAGCCCGGTGCCGCCGCCGGCGCGGCTGCGGGACGGATCGACCCGGTAGAAGCGCTGGGTGATGAACGGCACGTGTTTCGGCTCTATGCCGATTCCGTCGTCGCTGACGCACAGCCGCGCGCCGCCGTCCGGATCACGGCGCCAGCGGATCCGGATGTGGCCGCCGTCGCCGGTGTAGCGCACGGCGTTGAACACGAGGTTCGAGATCGCCGAGTAGATCTCCTTATCGACGCCGGCGACGCCGAGGTTTTCGTCGACGTCGAGCTCGATCGTGCGCCGCTCGTCGGCCTGGGCCAGCGCCTCGGCCCGGATCCGCCGGATCAGCCGCGCGATGTCCAGCGGCGCCTCATCGGGCGGCGCCGGGGCGTCGGTTTCCAGCCGCGACAGCTCCAGCAGGTCGTCGACCAGCGTCACCATGCGCCGGCACTGGGCCACCATCTCGGCCATCGGGCCGGCCCAGACCTCGGGGATGGCGGAGTCGTCGCGCATGTTCTCGAGGTATCCGCCGAGCACCGTCAGCGGCGAGCGCAGCTCGTGCGAGGCGTTGGCGACGAAATCGCGGCGCATGTTCTCCAGCCGCGCCAGCCGGGTCACGTCCCGGATCAGCATCAGGTACTGGCCGCGCCCGTACGGCACGACCCGGATCGACAGCCGGCCGTTGCGGTCGTCGGGCGAGTCGATCTCGATCGGGCGCGAGTAGTCGCCGTCGCGGATGTACTGCTCGAAGGCCGGGGCCCGGACCAGACTCGTGATCGGGTGACCGATGTCGCGATTGCCGGCCAGCCCGAGCAGCCGGACCGCGGCCGAGTTGTACCACACGATGCGCCGGTCGGCACCGAGCACGATGGTGCCGTCGGGCATGGCCGTGGTCGATTCGCGGAATTCGCGGATCACGCGGCCCAGGCGCTTCTTGCGCTTGGCGTAGCGCCGCTGCAGGCTGTAGTAGTGGTCGAACACCTCGCCCCAGACCCCCCACGACTGCGGCGGCTGACTGCGACGCCCGTGCCGCAGCCACGACTCGAGCCGATGCATCTGCCAGGTATGCCTCAGGCCCGCGGCGACCAGCGCGGCGGCCACCCACCAGCCCAGCGTCCCGCCGAGGATCAGCCAAAGAAACCAGGCCAGCGCCACCCATAACGCGGCGAGGCCGAATTCGGCCAGCCACGCGCCCCGGATCATCGGCCCTCGCCCGCGCTGAACCGATAGCCGGCCCCGCGCACGGTCTGGACGAAGCGGTCGAACCCGAACGGCGCCAGCGCCTTGCGAAGCCGCAGCACGTGCACGTCGACGGTGCGTTCCTCCACGTAGACGCCGCCGCCCCAGATATGGTCGAGAAGCTGCGCCCGGCTGTAGACGCGCTCGGGGTGGGTCATGAAGAACCGCAGCATCCGGAACTCGGTCGGGCCAAGCTCGATCGGCTCGTCACCGCTCAGCACCCGGTGCGAGGCCAGGTTCAGCGTCAGCGCCCCGGCGTGCACCGCCTCGGCATCGCCTTCGGGCGCGGACCGGCGCAGCACGGCCCGGATCCGCGCGAGCAGTTCGCGCGCCGAAAACGGTTTGGTGATGTAGTCGTCGACGCCGCTGTCGAGTCCGCGCACCTTGTCGTCCTCGGTGGTGCGCGCCGTCAGCATGATGATCGGGATCGGGCGGGTCAGGTCGTCCCGGCCGAGGCTGCGCGCGAACTCCACGCCGCTGGTGTCGGGCAGCATCCAGTCGAGCAGGATCAGGTCCGGGCGCTGCTCGGCAACCTGCACGCGCGCGCTTCGGCAGTCGCCGGCCTCGAGCACGTCGAGCCCGGCGCGCCGGAGGTTGAACGCGACCATGTCGCGAATCGCGTCGTCGTCCTCGACGATCAGTATCTTTTTGTCCATCGGCCTGCTCATGCGCGTTCGACCCGGACCCTCGTGCCCGCTCCCGCCCCGCCGCGTATTTCAGCAGCGTCACATGACCGATTCATGACAGCGCCCGCTGGTAGGTCTGGCCCATCCGCTCGATTTCCGAGCGCACTCCCTCGCGCAGGAACGCCGGCGCCAGCACCTCGGCGTCGGAACCGTAGCGCAGGATGTCCATGACCAGCTCGCGGCTGGAGCCGAACGGCAGCCTCAGCACCATGCGCCCGTCGGGCTCGAACGCGGTCTCCTGCTCCGGATGCCAGTGTTCGTCGGCGGCCCAGCGTGCGGCCTCGGCCGAAAATCGGATCTCGGCACGGTGCTCGGCCGGACCGGAAAAGATCCCGTAGGCCTGGTCGAAGTGCGTGTGCAGCGTGCCGGCGTCGATCCGCTCGCAGGTCTCGTCGAGCACGGTCAGCTCGTGAATGCGCTCGACGGCAAAGCTGCGCAGGCCTTCGGCACGATGGCACCAGGCGTCGAGGTACCAGCGGTCGCGATAGCCGGTCAGCCGCTGCGGCGAGATGTCGCGCTCGCTGATCTCGTCACGCCTCCGACCGTGGTAGCGGATATGCAGGCGACGATCGCTGAACAGCGCCCTCAGCAGATCCTCGAACAGCCGGCCCGGCACCGGCCGGCCGGCGTCGTGGCGGATATGGATGCGTTCGGGGTGGGCCGAGAAATCGATGCCCTCGGCGTCGATGATCTGTGACATGCGCTGCTGGAGCTGGTCCAGCTCGCCCTGGAGCAGACCGGGCTGGACGTTGCTGAGGATCTGGCGCGCGGTCAGCAGCGCCTGCAGTTCCTCCGGACTGATCCACAGCCCGGGCAGCTCGAAATTGCCCGCCAGGCTGCGGTCGTAGTAGAAGTGCCGGGTCTCGGGATCCTGTTCTAGCGGAGCGCCGAGCACATCGCGCAGTTCGGCGACGAGCCGGTACAGCGTCGCCTGGCTGCAGCCGAGTTCGTCCATCAGCACCTGACGCGAAACCGGCGTTCGCCGCTGGCGGAGGATGTCGTGCAGGTGATAAAGCTTCTCGCGCCGCGACACCGTCAGCTCCGGGCCTGATCCCGGCGGGCACAATCACCGCACAGCCCGTAGACTTCGAGGACCTGGCGCCGGGGCTCGAAGCCGGCCTTGCGCGCGGCCTCGGCGAGCCGGTCGGAAAGGTCGCGCCGGGGAACCTCGGTCACCTCGCCGCAATTCTCGCAGATCAGGAACTGGCCGTGATGCCGGTGCCGCGGATTGAAGCAGCTGACGAACGCGTTGAGCGATTCCAGCCGGTGGATGAAATGATGTTCGAGCAGGAATTCCAGCGCCCGGTAGATCGTCGGCGGCGCAGCCGTGGGCTGTTCGGCCTTGAGCCGGTCGAGCAGATCGTAGGCCTTGACCGGCCCGTCGGCCTCGAGCACCAGTTCGAGCACGCGTCGCCGGGTCGGCGTCAGCCGCAACTGGTCGCGCGCGCAGCGCTGCTCCACCTCGCGAATGACCCGGGCCGGTTGCATGCGGGCATTTTACCCGATGCGGCGCCTGTCCCCGGGAGGCGGCAACTGCTACCCCGCCGCGGCCGCGCGCTCGGCGATGAACGCCAGCGCCCGGTCGATGCGCGCCAGCGCCCGCTCGCGCCCGACCAGACACAGCGTCTGGTCGATCGAAGGCGACGAACCGTGCCCCATCAGCGCCACCCGGAGCGGCTGGCCGATCTTGCCCATGCCCACGCCCAGGCGTTCGGCCGTCGCGTGGACCGCGCGGCCCAACGCCCCGGGCTCCCAGTCGCATTCGGCCAGCGCGTCGCGAACCGCCGCAAGCGGCTCGGCCGCGACCGGGCGCAGGTGTTTCTTCGCTGCGGCGGGCTCGAATTCGTCAAAGTCGGCGTAGAACGGACGGCTCTGCTCGGCCACCTCGACCAGCGTCGCGCAGCGCTCGGCCTGGACCGCCAGAAGATCTTCGGCCGCCGGCCCGGCCGCCGGGTCCAGTCCGGCGCGCGCAAGGTGCCACTCGAGTTCCGGCACGACGCGTTCGCGCGGCGCCGTGCGCATCCAGTGCTGGTTGAGCCAGTCGAGCTTCTCGGTATCGAAGCGCGAAGCCTTGCGGTTGACGTCGTCGATCCGGAACAGTTCGACCAGTTCGTCTCGCGTGAAGTGTTCGCGGTCGCCGTACGCCCAGCCCAGCCGCGCGAGATAGTTGACCAGCGCGTCGGGCAGGTAGCCCTTGTCGCGCCAACTCAGCACGCCGACCGCGCCGTGGCGCTTCGACAACCGGGCCCCGTCGTCGCCCAGAATCATCGGCACGTGTGCGAATTCCGGCGGTTGGGCTTTCAGCGCGCGATAGAGATTGATCTGGCGGGGCGTGTTGTTGATATGGTCGTCGCCGCGGATGACCAGGTTGATGCGCATGTCGAGATCGTCGACGACGACGGCGAAGTTGTACGTTGGCGTGCCGTCGGCGCGCTGGATCACGAGGTCGTCGAGTTCGGTGTTGTCGAACGCGATCGGACCGCGCACCCGGTCGGTGAACGCCACCGCCCCGGAGTCGGGGTTGCGGAATCGAACGACCGGGACGACACCTTCGGGCGGCGACTCCAGATGACGGCAGCGGCCGTCGTAGCGCGGCTTCTCGCCGCGTTCCATCGCCTCGGCGCGCAGCTTCTCGAGCCGCTCGCGCGAGCAGTAGCAGCGGTAGGCCTTGCCCTCTGCGAGCAGCCGATCGGTCGCATCGCGGTATAACTGCATTCGCTCCGACTGGTAGTAGGGACCCTCGTCGGGGTCGAGTTCCAGCCAGGCCAGGCTCTCGAGGATCGCCTGAACCGATTCGGCCGTCGAACGCTCGCGATCGGTGTCCTCGATGCGCAACACGAACTCGCCGCCGCTGGAGCGCGCGGCCAGCCAGCAGAACAGCGCGGTCCTCGCCCCGCCGATGTGGAGGTAGCCGGTCGGACTGGGAGCGAAGCGGGTTCGGATCGGGGTATTTTCGGACATGATCTCGATCGGTGCCGGCCGGCTCGACGGGAAACTTTCGTGCGCGCAGGAAACCGGGCATGCGGGCAAGCGCGGGATTCTACCAGATCGGTACGCTTCGACGTCCCGACGCGAATGCAGTATAAACCCGAATTATTCATGACCCGGTCTACTACGACGACGCCAAGCCCGGCCGCCGGGCATGAACGAGGACAACCGTTGCATCAGGCGCACTGGCAATCCGGCTTCGGCGACACGATCAGGCGACACCTGCGCGGGCATCCGCTGACCCGGCTGCTGGTTGCCGTCGCGGTGCTGCTCTCGGCGATGTCCGGCCACGACGAGCTGACCGAGCTCGAGCGGATCCGGGCCCGCGACAGCCTGGTGATGCTGACGATCAACGGCGCGACGACGTACTACCTGGGTCCGACCGGCGAAGCGGGCTTCGAATACGACCTGGCACGCGCGTTCGCCGACTTCCTCGAAGTCCCGCTCGAGGTCGTGACGCTGCCGTCGATCGACGCGCTGCTTCCGACCCTGGACCGCGGACGCGGCGACTTCGCCGCGGCCAACCTGTCGCGCACGCCCGAGCGCCAGCGCCGGGTGCGTTTCGGGCCGGTCTACGACACCGTCCGGCCGATCGTGGTCTACCGGCGAGGCTCACGCCGGCCGCAAGGGTTCGAAGATCTGGTCTCCGGACAGCTCGCGATCATCGGCGGCACCAGTTACGAAAAAGTGCTCGAGCCCCAGCGCGAGCGGCACGGGCTGGACTGGGAAGTGCGCGACACCGCCAGCATCGAGGATCTGCTCGAGGCGGTCAGCAACGAGGAAATCGACTACACCATCATCGACTCGAATATCTTCGACCTGAACCGGCGTTACTTCCCCGCCGTGCGCCCGGGCTTCGAGATCGACAGCGAACAGTCGCTGGCCTGGGCCGCGCGCCTGGCCGATGACGATTCGCTGGCCCAGAAGATGCGCGAGTTCTTCGCCCGCCCGGAGACCGACGCCACGCTCGCCCGGCTCCGGAAACGCTATTTCAGCCACGTCGAGAGCTACGAACCGGTCGGCACGTTCACGTTCATGCAGCAGATGCGCAGACGGCTGCCGGCGCTGCGACCGCTGTTCGAGCAGGCGGCCGAACAGATCGGCCTGGACTGGCGCCTGCTGGCCGCGGTCAGCTACCAGGAGTCTCACTGGAACCCCGAGGCGGTCTCGCGCACCGGCGTGCGCGGGCTGATGATGCTGACCATCCCGACTGCGCGCCAGCTCGGCATCGACGACCGCGACGACCCGGAGCAGAGCATCCTCGGCGGCGCGCGCTACCTGCAGTCGATGATCGACCGGCTGCCGGAGCGAATCGGACACCCCGACCGGCTGTGGCTGGCGCTGGCGGCCTACAACATCGGCCTGGGGCACCTCGAGGACGCCCGCGTCCTGACCGAACGCCAGGGCGGCAACCCCGACCGCTGGGTCGACGTGCGCGAACGGCTGCCGCTGCTGACCCAGAAGCGCTGGTTCTCGCAGACCCGGTTCGGCTACGCACGCGGCTACGAGGCCGCGAGCTACGTCGAGAACGTCCGCACCTTCTACGAGATCCTGGTCTGGATGGACGGCCGCAACCATCCGTTGCTGGCGCAAGGGAACCAAGCCGGACCCGAGGCGCGCGAGGAGTCGATCGAGACCGCGGCAAATTGAACCTTTCGGCGATGCCGGCTCAACGCGCCGTCTGCGCCCGCACCAGTCGCCGCAGCTGCCGGGCGCGCTGCCAAAGCGCGAACGAATACAGCGCCAGTGCGGTCCAGATCGCCCCGAACGCGACGGCGTGATCCAGCGTGAACGTCTCGCGGAAAAGGAACACGGCCAGACAGAACGAGATCGACGGGGCGAGGTACTGCATCAGGCCGACCGTGATCAGCGGCAGGCCGCGCGCCGCGGTCGCGAACAGCACCAGCGGAACCACCGTCACCAGGCCGGTGCCGACCAGCAGCAGGTCCAGCCCCGGGCCGATGCGGCCGAACGCGAGGCCGTCGGCCGGCCCGGACCCGGACCCGGTCCAGATCAGCCACGCGAGCGCGACCGGCATCATCATCAGCGTTTCCCAGAACAGCCCGACCATGGGCCCGACGTCGGTGAGCTTGCGCACCAGCCCGTAAAGCCCGAAGCTGAACGCCAGCGCGAGCGCCAGCCACGGCGGCTGGCCGATGCGTACCGTCAGCCAGACGGTGCCGGCCGCGGCCAGTGCGACGGCGATGACCTGTGCGCCGAACATGCGCTCGCGCAGCACGACGACGCCGAGCACGACGCTGACCAGCGGATTGATGAAATAGCCGAGGCTGGTCGACAGTACCCGGTCGCTATTGACCGCGTAGACGAATACCAGCCAGTTGACGGCGACCAGCGAGCCGCTGAGGAGCAGTGCCAGCGCGACCCTCGGCGGGATCGCGACGTGGGCCTTAAGCCGGCGGCCGTGGCGCACCGCCAGCACCAGCAGCAGGAAGCCCACCGACCAGATCACGCGGTGGGCGATGATCTCCACCGCCGCGGCCGCGGCCACGAGCTTGAAATAAAGCGGCACCACGCCCCACAGCGAGTACGCGCCGAAGCCGGCCAGCAGCGCCCGGCGCGGGTGACGGGCCGCGGATTCCGCTTCCGCGGAAGCCGCGCTCATCCGCCGTTGCCGTCCCCTTCCTTGTCGTCCTTGCCGGCGCGCTTTTCGAGCAGGTCCATGATCCGGCGACCGGCCTCCTGCTTGACCGCCGCGCCGAGATCCGGCGCCAGCGACGGGTCGGTCAGCGTACCGCCGAGCCTGACCGGGATCGTGTCCAGGCGCTCGCTCTGGAGCTGCAGCGTGCCGTCCAGGCCGAGATCGGCCAGGCCCAGGCGTACGTCGCCGGTAATGCCCAGCGCCCGGGTCACCAGGTCGATGCCCGGCATCCGGATCGTTCCGTCGCGGATTTCCAGCGTGCCGGCAAAGGTCTCGAACTTCGTCGTGCCGCCGACACCGGCACTGGCGGCCTGCACCACGTCGCGGCTGGCCAGCGCGTCGACCATGCCGTCGAGGTTCAGGCCCTTGATGCTGCCGTCGCTGAAGTTGTAGCGGCCGCTGCCGTTGAGCGTGGCCAGAATCGCCGACGGCTCGAGCCCGCGCGCGTTGAGCTCCATGTCGAGCACGCCGGACCCGGTCAGGAAACGGTCCAGGCCCCACGGCTCGAGCGCACTGGACAGGCTTTCGAGGTCGAACACCGGCGCCAGCCGGACGTCCGGCGGCTCGGCGTTGAGGTCGATCGTCGCGATCGCGTCGACCCGGCCGCCGGACAGCGCACCCGACAGCGGGTCGATCGTGACGACGCCGTCGACCGCCTGCATCCGGGCCTTGATGTTCTGCAGCTCCAGCCCGGAGACGCGCATCCGCTCCAGATCGAGCCGGGCGTCAAGATCCATGTCGCGCAGCAGCAACAGCGGCGACTCGGCCTCCGCCGCGGCCTGCCCGCCGCCTGGTTCGGCCGGCGCCCCGTCATCGGGCGCCTCGGTGGGGGGCAGCGCGGCCAGCAGCGCGTCGACGTCGAGCATCTTCCCGGTCAGCGTCGCCTCGATGCTCGGCCGTTCGCCGTCGCGGTAGGCAAAATCGGACTGGAACTCGTGATCACCGAGCCGGATCAGCCCATCGCTGAAGCGCGCCACCAGCGGCGGACCGGTGCGAACCTCGGCGTTACCGGAAAGCGCCAGTGGCAGGCCGGAGGCCTGCGCGGTCACCGACAGGTCGGAGACCTTGACCGGGCCCGGGCCGGAAGGCACGGTCACCTTGCCGCTCAGGTCGATGTCGCTGACCGTCGGCGGGTCGCCGACGCTGCCCCGGTACTCGATCGCGACCGGTTCGTCGTAGCGGAACGACTCGATGCCGAGTCGTTCGACGACGAACACCTGGCGCGAATCGGTCGCGGCGTTGGACACCGTCAGGCGGATATCCTGCAACTGGATGCGGCCCGTGGTCACCTCCGGCGCGGCCCCGGCCGGCACCTCGGCCGTCTCGCCGCCGGTGAGTCCGTCCAGCGAACTGACGCCGCTGGCATCGGTGTGGATGTTGACCCGGGCCTGCTCGAGTTCGATGTCGCCGGTCTCGATCCTGCCGCTGAGCAGCGGCAGCAGCGACAGCGACATCCTGAACTCGTCGGCGGTGAACAGCTCCGGCCCGGTGTAGCGTTTCGGACCGGACAGGCTGACCTCGCGCGCGACCAGCGATACGCCGGGGAAGAAATCGAGTTCCAGCGGTCCGTTGATCTGGAGCTCGCGGCCGGTCTGGGCGCGCACCTGCTCGGTCGCGATCTGCTTGAGTCGGGCCTCGTCGAAGTAGATGACCAGCGTCGCCCAGATTCCGAGGATGATGACGACGACGGCGGCGATGAAGATCAGCAGCGCTCGCATGAAATCTCTCCGAGAGGGTCTACCGGCATTCTACCGCCGGGCAGGCCGGCCGGACGTCGGAATCAGCTCAGCATCCCGCGCGCCGTCTCCAGCGCGGTCATGAACACGTCGATCTCGGCGGTGGTGTTGTACATCCCGAACGACACCCGCGCCGTCGCCGGCACGCCGAAAAACTGCATCACCGGCATCGCGCAATGGTGCCCGGTGCGGATCGCGACGCCGAAATGGTCGACGATGGTGCCGATATCGTTCGGGTGGGCGCCCTCGAGCGTGAACGCGACCACCGGGCCCTTGTGCGCGGCCGTGCCGATGATGCGCAGGCCGTCGACGGCGCACATCCGTTCGGTCGCGTACGCCAGCAGTTCGGCCTCGTGCGCGGCGACCGCGTCGATGCCGGTGCCCGCCAGGAAGCGGAACGCCTCGCCCATGCCGATCGCCCCGGCGATGTTGGGCGTGCCGGCCTCGAACTTGTACGGCAGATCGGCGAACGTCGTGCCGTCGAAGCTGACCCGGGTGATCATCTCGCCGCCGCCGTGCCACGGCGGCATCGCCTCGAGCAGCGCCTCGCGCCCGTACAGCGCGCCGATGCCGGTCGGACCGTAGGCCTTGTGCGCCGACAGACAGTAGAAATCGCAGCCCAGCGCGCGCACGTCGACATCGACGTGCGGCGTGGCCTGGGCACCGTCGACCAGGCTTGTGACGCCGCGCTCGCGCGCAATGCGGCAGACCTCGGCGACCGGATTGACGGTGCCGAGCGCATTCGAGACGTGGACCACGCCGACCAGCTTGGTGCGCTCGCCGATCAGGGCTTCGAACTCGTCGATCAGCAGTTCACCGCGGTCGTTGATCGGCGCGACCTTCAGCACCGCGCCGGTCTGTTCGCACAGCAGTTGCCACGGCACGATGTTGGAATGGTGCTCCATGCGCGTGACCAGGATCTCGTCGCCGGGGGCCAGCCGCGGGCGCAGGTAGGCCTGGGCGACGAGATTGACCGCCTCGGTGGTCCCGCGCGTGAACACGATCTCGCGCTCGCTGGCCGCATTGAGGTGATCGCGCACGGTCGCGCGCGCGTTCTCGAACGCGTCGGAGGCCTCGACGCTCAGCTGGTGCACGCCGCGGTGCACGTTGGCGTTGTAGCGGCGGTAGAAATCGGCCACCGCGTCGACGACGCACTGCGGGCGCTGCGCGGTTGCGGCCGAGTCCAGGTAGACCAGCGGCTTGCCGTGGACCTCGCGCGCCAGCACCGGGAACTGCGCACGCACAGCCTCGACGTCGAGCGCAGCGGCCGCTTCGCGGCCCGGCCCGGCCGCTGCGGCGCTGCCGGCGGCTTCGGAAATCGTCTCGTTCATGACTCGGCCTCCAATCGTCCGACCAGCCAGTCGCGGACCGGTCCGGCCGGCATTTCATCGAACACCGCGGCGGCGAAGCCGATCTTCAGCAGCGCCGCGGCCTCGTCGTCGCTCAGGCCGCGCGAGCGCATGTAGAACCGCGCATTTTCGTCGAGCTGGCCGATGGTCGCGCCGTGGCTGGCGGTGACGTCCTCGGCGTGGATCTCGAGTTCCGGCTTGGTGTTGATGCGCGCATTCTCGCTCAGCAGCAGGTTGCCGGTATTCATCCGCGAATGGCTTTCGTCGGCGCCGGGCACGATCAGGATCCGGCCGTTGAACACGCCGGTAGCGTTGTCGTCGGCGATGATGCGGAAGTCCTCGCGGCTGTCGGTCGGCCCGACCCGGTGCTCGATCGCGGTGTGGTAGTCGACCAGCGCATGGCCGGCCAGCGTCGCGGCGCCGAAAATACGCCCGCCGGCGCGCGGCCGGGCGAGTTCGATATCCAGGTCCTGGCGCGTCAGCCGCCCGCCGGAATCGAGCACGAATGCGCTGTAGGCGGCGGCCTCGCCGACGCGCACGGTGGTGTATTCGACCAGCGCGGTGTCGCCGCCGCGGCGCTCGATGACGTGGTCCAGCCGCGCGCCCGAGGCCAGCTCGATGTCGAGCACCGCGTTGACCAGGCCCTCGCCGGCGGTGTGCTGGTGCTCGATCAGGGTCGCCGAGCAGTTCGCGGCCAGCTCGACCTTCAGGCGCGGGTACACGGCCGCGCGAAAATCGTCGTCGACGCTGGTCGCCAGCACGATGGGCCGCGCGACGTCCCGTTCGACGCGCAGCCGCCAGCCCCGCTCCAGCCGCGCCAGGTTCAGCCACGCGAACGCGTGCGCCGGGCTGTCCGGATCGAGCCGCGAGACATCGATGTCGCCGGCGACCATGCCGGTGATCGTGACGCCGTCCGGCAGCCGGCAGCGCGCAGGGTCGATGCGACCGTTGTGGATCGCGACGACGCAGGCTTCGAACGGCAGCTTCGGCGGCGGCGCCTTGCCGGCGTGCGCGACCGGCTCGAAATTGCGTTTTTCCAGCAGCGCCAGCGGCGTGTACTTCCAGTTCTCGGTCTTGCGGTGCGGAAAGCCGTGCTGCATCAGCACCTTTTGCGCACGGCGCCGCAAGCCGTCGATGTCGTCGCCGGGCGCGATCGGCCGTTCGGGCACCAGCTTGTCGATCAGTGCCGACATTTCCCGTCAGGCCTCCGCGGCGTCCAGAAACGAATAGCCCTCGCGCTCGAGACGCTCGGCCAGCTCGTGCCCGCCGGACTCGACGATGCGGCCGTCGGACAACACGTGCACGCGGTCGGGCACCAGGTATCCGAGCAGGCGCTGGTAGTGCGTGATGACGATGAACGAGCGCTCATCGTCGCGCAGCCGGTTGACGCCGTCGGCGACCAGTTTCAGCGCGTCGATGTCCAGACCGGAGTCGGTTTCGTCCAGGATCGCGAGCTTCGGCTGCAGCACCGCGAGCTGCACGATCTCGTTGCGCTTCTTCTCACCGCCGGAAAACCCCTCGTTGACGGCGCGCTTGAGCAGGCTCTGGTCCATCTTCAGCGCCTCGAGCTGCTCGCGCACGGTCGTGAGAAATTCCATCGAGTCGACCTCGTCCTCGCCGCGTGCCCTGCGCTGCGCATTCAGCGCCGCGCGCAGGAAATACGCGTTGTTGACACCGGGGATCTCGACCGGGTACTGCAGCGCCAAAAACAGCCCGGCGGCGGCACGCTGCTCGACCTCGAGCCCGAGCAGGTCGGCGCCTTCGAACTCCACCGATCCGTCGGTGACCTCGTAGCCGTCGCGGCCGGCCAGCGCGTAGCCCAGCGTCGACTTGCCCGACCCGTTCGGCCCCATGATCGCGTGCAGTTCGCCCGCGCCGACCTCGAGGTCCAGGCCCTTGATGATTTCCTCGCCGCCTACGGCGACGTGCAGATTTTCGATCTTCAGCATGAGAAAGCAACCGCAGATGAACGCAGATGAACGCAGATGTAAATCATGAACTTCATTCCTTGCAGCCTGACAGATGTACCGCCGAACCACGAACGAACTGCAGCGAAGCCGGACGCCGGTCTTTATCCGCGTTCATCTGCGTTCATCTGCGGTTCAACTCAACGGTCCTAGCCCACCGCCCCTTCCAGCGAGATCTCGAGCAACGCCTTCGCTTCCACGGCAAATTCCATCGGCAGTTCCCGGAAAACCTCCTTGCAGAAGCCGTCGACGATCAGCGCCACGGCCTCTTCCTCGTCCAGACCCCGCGAGCGGCAGTAGAAGAGCTGGTCGTCGCCGATTTTCGACGTGGTCGCCTCGTGTTCGATCTTGGCCAACGGGTTGGCCGACTCGATGTAAGGGAACGTGTGCGCGCCGCAGGTCTTGCCGATCAGCAAGCTGTCGCACTGGGTGTAATTGCGCGCGCCGTCGGCCTTCTTCGCCACGCGCACCAGGCCGCGGTAGCTGTTCGAGCTGTGGCCGGCCGAGATCCCCTTGGCGATGATTTTGCTGGTCGTGTTCCTGCCCAGATGGATCATCTTGGTTCCGGTATCGGCCTGCTGGTAGTTGTGCGTCAGCGCGACCGAGTAGAATTCGCCGGCCGAGCGGTCGCCGCGGAGAATGCACGACGGGTACTTCCACGTGATCGCCGAACCGGTCTCGACCTGGGTCCACGAGATCCGCGCATCGTCCTCGCGGCAGTCGCCGCGCTTGGTCACGAAGTTGTAGATGCCGCCTCTGCCGTTTTCGTCACCGGGATACCAGTTCTGCACCGTCGAATACTTGATCTTCGCGCCCTTGCGCGCAATCAGCTCGACCACGGCGGCGTGCAGCTGGTTTTCGTCGCGCATCGGCGCGGTGCAGCCCTCCAGGTAGCTGACCTCCGCACCGGGCTCGGCGATGATCAGCGTGCGCTCGAACTGGCCCGTATCGCGTGCATTGATCCGGAAATACGTCGACAGCTCCATCGGGCAGCGCGTATTTTCCGGGATGTAGACGAACGATCCGTCGGAGAACACCGCCGAGTTCAGGCACGCGAAGTAGTTGTCGCGGTACGGCACGACCGAGCCGAGGTACTCGCGCACCAGTTCCGGATGGTTCTGCACCGCCTCGGAGAACGAGCAGAAGATCACGCCGGCCTGCTCGAGCTCCTTCTGGAACGTCGTCCCGACCGAAACCGAGTCGAACACCGCGTCGACGGCCACGCCGGCCAGCCGCGCGCGCTCGTGCAGCGGTACGCCGAGCTTGTCGAAGGTCTCGAGCAGCTTGGGGTCGACCTCGTCCAGGCTTTTCGGCCGTTCCTTCTGCTTCGGCGCCGAATAGTAGTGAATCTTCTGAAAGTCGATCGCCGGCAGCTCGAGCTTGGCCCAGTTCGGGCCGGTCATGGTCTGCCAGTGATGAAATGCCTTCAGTCGCCACTCGAGCAGCCATTCGGGCTCGTTCTTCCTGGCCGAGATCATCGCGATGATCTCCTCGTTCAGCCCGGCGCCGACCGAGTCGGACTCGATATCGGTGTAGAAGCCGGCCTTGTAGCGGCCCTGGATCAGCTTCTCGACTTGTTCCTGGGTCTGGCTCATCGCGTTTCGCTCAGGCGGTCTGGTTGGGGTTGATGCGCCGGCGGTCGCGTCCGGGGCCCGAACCGCCGTCGGAACCGAAGCGCTGGACCAGTTTCAGGCCCGGGTCGGGCGCCGACGTCAGGTCGGCCAGCGACAGCGCCTCCAGCGCCTGCTCGACCGTCTCGCCGATGCGCTGCCAGTTGCCCTTGAGATCGCACTCGTGCTCGCGCGTGCACAGGCCAGGCTCGAGGCCGCATTCGGTCAGCGCGATCGGGCCTTCCATCGCCCGGATGATCGACGCCACCGAGACCGTCTCCGGCGCGTGCGGCAGGCGGTAGCCGCCGTTGACGCCGCGCACCGACTCGACCAGGCCGGACCGGGCCAGCGTCTTTAGCACCTTGGCCACCGTCGGCGGCTCCAGGCCGGTGGCCTCGGCGACGTGGGTCGCGGAACGGCACTCCGCGCCGCCTCCGGACTCGGCCGGCGTCGTCGACTCGGCCGGTGCGGCAAGCTCTGCGAGCACCACCGTCGCGTAGTCGGTCAGCTTGCTGATTCGCAGCATCGTCGTATCGTCTCCATCGCCGCACGCAGGTCGCATTCATCAAGATTGCAGCGCGGCGTCGTCAAAACAAGACCAATTCGGTATGGATTCTAACGCAACTCGGCCCCGCGTGCGCTTCTGCGGCAGAATGCCGGGCATGAACTGCACCCCGCCGTACGCACCCGATGCGCGCGCCAGACGCGCCCGCGACTGGGCCTGCGCAAGGCTCGGCTGGTCCCACGCCCGCTTCGAACCGGCCTCGGCCGACGCCAGTTTCCGCCGCTACTTCCGGATATCGCCGGCCGGGTCCGGCGCGGCGGACGCGAGCCGCATCGTCATGGACGCCCCGCCCGATCGCGAGCCGGTCGATGCGTTCGTCGACATCGCCGGACGACTGGCCGCGGCCGGGCTGCACGTGCCGGCAATCGAGGCGGAGGATCGTGACAACGGGTTCCTGCTGCTGTCCGACCTCGGCGACCGTCCCTGGCACCGGGTGCTCGACGAGCGCAACCTCGAGCGGACCGACGCCCGGTTCGGGCAGGCCGTCGACGCCCTGGTCGGGATGCAGCGCCACGCCGACCCGACCGGCCTGCCCGAGTACGACGCCGCGCTGCTGCTTGCAGAGCTGGCGCTGTTCCCGGACTGGTTCCTCGCGCGCCACTGGCGGGTCGAGCCGACCGAGGCCGAACTCGACGACTGGGAAATGGTGTGCATGACGCTGATCCGCTGGGCGCTGGATCAGCCGAAGGTGTTCTGCCACCGCGACTTCATGCCGCGCAACCTGATGGACTGCGAGCCCAACCCGGGCATTCTCGATTTCCAGGACGCCGTGCTCGGGCCGATCGCCTACGACCCGGTGTGCCTGTTCCGCGATGCGTTCCTGAGCTGGCCGGAGGAGCGCGTCGACGGCTGGCTCGAGCAGTACCGCCTGAAGGCCGCGGCCGCCGGCCTCCCGGTGCCGCCCGCCCCGGACCTGTGGCGGAGAACCTGCGACCTGATGGGCGCCCAGCGCCACCTGAAGGTGATCGGCATCTTCGCGCGCATCCGCTACCGCGACGGCAAGCCCGGCTACCTCGACGACGTCCCGCGCTTCTTCAGCTACCTCGCCGGCGCGATTTCGCGCAATCCGGAACTGGCCGTGCTGGGCAGGCTGCTGGATGCCTGGCGCGCGCGGGCCGAAGCTCCGTAGGAGGCGCGTCCACGCGCCGATTGCGGGTCGGGCCCTGGACCATCGCGGTCTGGAGACCGCACCTGCGGCTCCCCGCCGGCGGGTGCGGGTTTCTGCTCGTCGATGGCTTCGGTTTCCTGCTCATCGCGCTTGTCCAGCGCTTCCAGGCGCTTTTCGTCGAGTGCGTCGAACAGGTTCGCGGCGCGGCGCTCGAACGCTTCGGCCGGGACCGGCTCGCGCAACAGCAGCACCGGCGGCAGGAACTGCTGCTCGAGAGGAAACGACTGCTGCTGGACGAAACGGGTCATCTCGTCCTCGGGCAGGTTGCTGATTCCGATCAGCACCGCGACCACGCCGAGGCTGACCAGGGTCCGGCGCAACAGCGAGATGTGGAACGCAAGATAGAGGATGCTCCACAGGTAGACGAACAGCATCAGGTAGCCGCGTGCCGAATCGACGATGTCCAGCGCCGGGTACCAGCGGTCGCCGGCGTTGAACACGGCCACGCCGGTCGCGAATTCGAGCAACGACGAGACCAGGAACACCAGCACCAGCAGGCTCAGGTGGGCGAGGAAATTGCCGCCGCGCCGGAACAGAACCGACAGGAAATAGACGCCGACGGCCAGCCCGACAAACAGCATCACGTCGGTAAAGTTCTGCTCGATGACCAGGCTCCAGCGGAATTCGCCGATCGTGCCCAGCCAGATCTCCAGCGTCTTGGCCGCGACGAACAGCATCGCCAGCGCGACCGTCACCTCGGGCTTGCCCAGCCACAGCAGGAACACCTCGGAAAACCGGATCTTCACCGCCGGCACGACCGGGTGCGTGCCGACGTAGATCCGGATCCGGCTGCGCCCGATCAGGTACACGTCGCCGCTTCTGACCTCCTCGCGCTCGATGTGCGTCTTGTGGCGCGGCCGCCGGATGCCGTTGACGCTGCCGCGGTCGCTGATCCACAGCCGGCCTTCGTCGTCGAATTCGAGCAGCGCGTGGGTTCCGTCGACGTGCTCATCGGTCAGGATGACGTCGTTGCTGAACGCCCGGCCCAGCCAGACCTGGTGCTGGTCGAACTTCTGCCGCTCGAGCACGTTATTGGTCGTGCCCAGTTGCTCGACGATCACTTCCATGCCAGCGCTCCGAGGAAATGCCGGTGGAACTTCATCGCCGCCTCGCGCCCGACGCCAGCCAGCGTGTAGTGCACATGGACCGCCTCGGTCTCGGGAAGCTGCGCCCGGGCGATGAACAGTACGTCGTAGAGCCCCGGGTAGTCGAGGTAGGTTCTAAGACAGAAGCTCGACTTGAATGGCGCCCCGGCCAGGGCCGGTATTTCGGTCCAGTCCTCCTCGCATTCGAACTCGGTCACGTCGTCGTTGCCGGTCCGGTTGAAGGGCACGAACGTGTTCTGCTCGAACACGCGCGCAAACTGGAACGGGTTGAGCGTGTCGCTCTGATACCAGCCGAAGATGATCTCCAGCGGCCCGGTATCGAGCGAGCGCGAAAGAAAGATGCGGTCGTTGAGCGTGCAGTTCGAATGGCTCTCCTTCCAAGGCGCCTCGTCCTCGGCCTGGCGACCGCTGCCGCTGCACGAGATCCACGGCCGCACTTCGCGCGGGATCATCAGCGGCCCGAAGGCCTCCAGCGACCAGTCGCCGGCAATCAGCTCGTCGATCATCCCGGCCTGGTGCTCCCGGATCCGGTCGACGACGCCGTTGCGGATCTCGGCCGGCGACACCGCCGCCTCCGGCCGCGCGGCGAGCAGCGCGCGCAGGTTGGCAACCGGCACCAGGAAACTGACCGAGTTGCCGGCGCCGGCGACGTTGATGCCGACGACCCGGCCGCTGGTGTCGACGGCCGGGCCGCCGGACATGCCCGGGTTCAGCGCGCCAGTGAAATGAATGTTGCGCCGGTACTGATTCTCGAGCAGCCCGTTGTAGGTGCCTGGCACGATGCTGATGCCGATGTCGTAGGGGTTGCCCAGCGCCAGCAGCGTCGCGCCGCTTTTCGGCAGGTCCGGGGCCAGCTCGAACGGCCGCGGCGGCTCGACCGGAGGCTTGCCCGCGAGCCGGACCAGCGCCAGATCGTGCAGCACGTCGACCGCGAGCACTTCCAGCGGCCCGGCGTTGCCGCCGGAGTCGCGGTAGCGCAATGAATACCGCTCGGGATCGAGCACGAATTCGGAAACGACGTGGTAATTGGTCGCGAGCACGCCGTCGTCGGTCACCGCAAATGCGCTGCCCTGGGCGTTCTTGTTGTTGCTGACCCGCTCGACCACCTCGACCGTGAAAAGCCCGGGCTTCAGCGTTTCGAACAGCTCGCTGTAAGCCTCGGTCTGCGCGTGCAGCCCGTCGTGCACGGGCCAGAACAACGCGAACGCTGCGACGATTGCTGTCAGTGGTTTCATGACGTATCGGGAATGAGAGGACGGGACCGCAGCTGGCAGATTAACGCAGATTCGGCGATGAACGATCGTTGGCGTTCATCTGCCGGCTCAATCATTGGCGGCTGCGATCGGACGAATCAGGCAAGATACACGCCGGACCCGAAGGAAGGGAAACGCCGACAATGCGCGCGATGATTCTGGCCGCCGGGCGCGGCGAGCGGATGCGGCCGCTGACCGACGAGACGCCGAAGCCGCTGCTCGAAGCCGGCGGCAAGCCGCTGATCGTGCGCCAGATCGAGCGCCTGCGCGCGGCCGGATTCGTCGAGCTTGTCGTCAATCTGGGCTGGCTCGGCGAGCGGATCGAGCAGGCACTCGGCGCCGGCGACCGGTTCGGGGTTTCGATCCGCTACTCGCACGAACCGCCCGGGGCGCTGGAGACCGCCGGCGGCATCCGGCACGCGCTGGCGCTGCTCGGCGACGCCCCGTTTCTGGTGTGCAACGGCGACGTCGTCTGCGACTTCCCCCTCGAGCGCCTGCGCGCGCTGGAACCGGCCGGCCTGGCGCACCTTGTGCTGGTGCCGAATCCGGCGCATCACCCCGAAGGCGATTTCGCGCTGCATGATTCCCGGCTCGCACTGGCCGGACGGGAGCGCTACACCTACGGCGGCATCGGCGTGTTTTCGCCGGCCATGTTCGAGCCGCTCGTGCCCGGCGTGAGGCCGTTGCGCCCGGTGCTCGAGCAAGCGATCGCGGCCGGCGGTGTCACCGGCGAGGTTCATCGCGGCGAATGGATGGACATCGGCACGCCCGAGCGTCTCGAGGCGCTGCGGGCACGGCTGGAAGCGGAATAACGTCGGAGACGCCGCTGCAGCCTACGGCATTTGTGGGGCGCCGTTTCGCGCAGTTCGACCTCGCGCGGCCCCAAGGGCTTCGCCGGGTTTCGATCCGGACTCTTTCGCCAGCTCCGAAAGCAGTCGCTTCCAGTCCGGGTAGCCGCCCTCGCCGCGGACGCGCCCGGCCAGTTTCGCGAGCGCCGGCTGGGCCTGCACCATCGCGTGGAACAACAGGTGTTGCTCGA
>JAVVDX010000005.1:33882-37636 GCA_032251475.1 Wenzhouxiangellaceae bacterium
TTCGCGAGCGCCGGCTGGGCCTGCACCATCGCGTGGAACAACAGGTGTTGCTCGATCGAACCGTGCAGCACGGCGGCGCCCGGGCCGCCGGCGTAGACGGCCACGTCCTCGCCCGAATGGGTTGCAAACTCGAATCCGATCAGCGCTTCCTGACGAAAGTCCGGATCGGTCGGATCGATCGCCTCGCCGTCGTGGCCATAATCCGGTCGCGGTCCCGGCCGATAGCCCGGGCCGTTGTAATAATTCAGTGTCGTGTACGGCTTGCCGTCTACGTCGCGCTGCAGGTGCGGCGGTCCGCCGGCCGGACCGGAACCGTACGCCAGTCCGAGAATCGGGTTGCCGCGCTCCGGATAGCCGCTGAACGACAGCGCGTGGCCGTGATCGGCGGTCACGACGATCATTGTCTCGTCCAGGTCGACACGCGCCAGCGCCGCCGCGACCGCGTCCGAAAAAGCGATCGTATCGGTCAGCGCGCGGTAGGCGTTGCCGACATGGTGCGCGTGGTCGATGCGCGCGCCCTCGACGACCAGCACGTATCCGTCGCCGCCGCGATGCTCGAGAATCTTCAGCGCCTTGACGGTCATCTCGGCCAGCGAGGGCTCGCCGGACTTATCTTTCGGCCGGTCGTGCTCGTACTGCATGTGCGACGGCTCGAACAGGCCGAGCACATCGCCTTCCGGATCCCCGGAAAGCGCATCGAAGGTCGCGCGATTCCAGACCCAGGCGCCGGCCGGATTGCGCTCGCGCCATTCGGCGAGAAGGTTGCGCCCGTCCTGCCGGCGGCCGTGCAGCTCTTCGTACTCCGGATCACGCTCGGCGGCGGGCAGGAAGTTCGTCCGGCCGCCGCCGAACGCCACGTCGATGCCATCGCCGATGGAATAGTCGACGAACTGGCGCGCGATGTCCACGCAACCGGTCTCGCGTTCGGCCGGGCCGAAGCCGGCGTCGGATTCCCAGCGCCGCTCGGCCGACTTGGCGAACAGCGCCGCGGGCGTGGCATGGGTCAGTCGGGACGTCGTAACGATGCCGGTGGCCAGCCCGGCGGCGTTGGCCAGGTCCAGAATCGAAACAAGTTCGCGGCCGTCGACCGAAGCGCAGTCGGCGCGCGCGGCGCGCTGGTCGACCGCGATCGCGCCGGCCCAGGTCTTCACGCCGGTGGCCATCGCCGTCATCGTGCCGGCCGAGTCCGGTGTCTGCTGGTTGGTGTTGTAGGTCTTCGCCAGCGCGGTGTACGGCAGATTCTCGAACGCGAGACGATGTCCCTCGCCCGGCTTGCCGGCCTGTTGGCCGGCGAGGATGCGCGCCGCGGTGATCGTCGTCAGGCTCATGCCGTCGCCGACGAACAGCACGACGTTGCGCGCCGGCGGTTCGCCGAGTCGCTCGCGGCGCGCGCCGATTTCGCGCTCGCCGGCGACGTACCAGTCGGCCGGGCCTTCCTCATCGGAGACCGCACCTTCCGGCGCCTGGGCCGATGCCGCCATCGCCTGCAGGATGAGCCACAGCATCGTGAATGCAAGCCGCAGCGCATGAGCGCGCGCTGAAATCGTAGTGATTCGCATGCACCCAAGTTTAACGCCGCGATCGGGGACTCGGGTCACAACGCGCCTTCATTTGCGGATACACTCCGCGTACGTTTCAAGCGCGAGGACCGTTGATGAGCCTGACCCTTGGAATTGCAACCGAGACCGCGCCGGGGGAGAAACGCGTCGCGGTCGATCCCCCGACCGCTTCCCGATTCCTGCAGATGGATCTGGCCGTCACGGTCCAGAAAGGCGCCGGCGCGCACGCCGGCTTCCCCGACGAGAGCTGGCCCGAAGTCGAATGGTGCGACGGCGCCGCCGACGTCGCTGAACGCGCCGACATCCTGGCCTGCGTGCAGCGCCCCGACAGCGCCACGCTGGCGGCGCTGAGATCCGGCAGCGTGCTGATCGGCGGCTTGTCGCCGTATCGTGATTTCGACGAATTGAAGAAGGTGGCCGAGGCCGGTGTGTCGATCCTGCCGATGGAACTGGTGCCTCGCATCAGCCGGGCCCAGTCCATGGACGTGCTGTCGTCGCAAGCCACGATCGCCGGCTACCAGGCTGTCATCATCGCGGCCGACCTGTCGCCGCGAATGTTCCCGATGCTGACGACGGCCGCGGGTACGCTCCGGCCGGCCAAGGCGGTCGTGATCGGCGCCGGCGTCGCCGGGCTGCAGGCCATCGCCACGGCGCGCCGGCTGGGTTGCCAGGTCGAAGCCTACGACATCCGCGCCGCCGCGCGCGAGCAGGTCGAATCGCTGGGGGCGAAGATGATCGACACCGGCGTCGACGCCGAATCCGAGGGCGGCTACGCGCGCGAATTGACCGACGAGGAAAAGCAGCAGCAGGCCGACGCGCTGGCCGAGCACCTGGCCAGGGCCGACGTGGTCATTTCGACTGCGGCCATTCCCGGCCGGCCGGCGCCGAAGATCATCACGGCCGGAATGGTCGCCGACATGAAACCCGGCAGCATCATCGTCGACATCGCGGCCGAGACCGGCGGCAACTGCGAGCTGACCGAGCCCGGCGAGACGGTTCTCGAGGGCGGTGTCATCGTGCACGGGCCGCTGGGCCTGCCCAGCCGCTGTCCGCTGCACGCATCGGAAATGTACGCCAAGAACATCTACAACGTGCTCGCGCTGATGATCGCCGAAGGCGAGTTGAACATCGACACCGGGGACGACGTGATCAAGGGCACGCTGCTTGCGCACGAAGGCAAGATCGTGCACGAGAAATTCAGGGATTGAGAAATTCGAGACCGCAGATGAACGCGGATGAACGCAGATGATTCAGGCCGGGAATGCGTCAGCTCCGGCTTCATCGCCCGGAGGGGCGCATCACGGGCAAAGGGCTGACTGATTCGATTGATGTTTCTTCCGGATTCATTACCAACGATCTCATTGGTATCTGCGTTTATCTGCGTTCATCTGCGGTTGTTATGAACAAGTAACCAAAGGAAAGATGATGGAAGGTTGGGTCGCGCTTTATATCTTCATGCTGGCCGCGTTCACCGGAATCGAGGTGATCGCGCGCGTGCCGGCGATTCTTCACACGCCGCTGATGTCGGGGTCCAACTTCATCCACGGCATCGTGCTGGTCGGCGCGATGGTCATCCTGGGCATGGCTGAAACCCCCGTCGAGCAGGTGGTCGGTTTCATCGCCGTGTTCCTGGCCGCCGGCAACGTGGTCGGCGGCTACGTCGTCACCGACCGGATGCTGGACATGTTCAAGTCGTCCGGCCAGAAAAAAGAAAGCCAAAAGGAATAAGCCATGATTCCTGGAATCGACTTCATCATTCCGGCCGCCTATTTCGTCGCCGCCGTCATGTTCATTTACGGCCTCAAGGCCATGAGCTCGCCGGTCACGGCCCATCGCGGCATCCTGTTCGCCGGGCTCGCGATGCTGATCGCGGTGCTGGTGACCTTCGTCCACCCGCAGGTCGAGGGCAATTACGGGCTGATGATCGCGGCGATCGCGATCGGCTCGGTTGCGGCCTGGTGGACCGGCAGGCGCGTCGCGATGACCGACATGCCGCAGATGATCGCCCTGTACAACGGCATGGGCGGCGGCGCGGCCGCGGCCATCGGCACGGTCGAACTGCTCAAGGTCGTCGGCGGTCACTCGCTGGATGCGACCGCGACGGTCCTGGCCGTCGCCGGCGGCATCATCGGGGCGATCGCGTTTTCCGGCTCGCTGATCGCGTTCGCCAAGCTGCAGGGCTGGATGAAGAAGAC
>JAVVDX010000005.1:37736-64990 GCA_032251475.1 Wenzhouxiangellaceae bacterium
CGTTTTCCGGCTCGCTGATCGCGTTCGCCAAGCTGCAGGGCTGGATGAAGAAGACCTGGCGCTTCGGCGGGCAGCAGTTGCTTAACCTGGTCGTGTTCGCCGTGACGGTCGTGCTGGGCGTCCTGCTCGTCGTCCAGGGCCCGAGCCCCGAACTGCTCACGCTGTTTCTGATCGCCGCGCTCGCCGCCGGCATCCTGATCACGATCCCGATCGGCGGTGCCGACATGCCGGTGGTGATCTCGCTGTACAACGCCCTGACCGGTCTGGCCGTGGGCTTCGAGGGCTACGTGCTGCAGAACCCTGCGATGATGATCGCCGGCATCGTCGTCGGCGCCGCCGGTACGCTGCTGACGCAACTGATGGCCCGGGCCATGAACCGGCCGCTTTCGAACGTGCTCTTCTCGGGCTTCGGCAAGGTCGACGAGGACATGCAGAGCGCAGGCGCGGCCGGCGACATGAAGTCCATCGACGCCACCGACGCGGCGATCCAGATGGCGTACGCCGAGAAGGTCATCATCGTGCCCGGCTACGGCATGGCCGTCGGTCAGGCCCAGCACAAGATCTGGGAGCTGACCGAACTGTTGATGAAGCGCGGCGTCAAGGTCAGCTTCGCGATCCACCCGGTCGCCGGGCGCATGCCCGGCCACATGAACGTGCTGCTGGCCGAGGCCGGCGTGCCGTACGACCTGATCTACGATCTCGAGGACATCAACGCGCAGTTTCCGACCACCGACGTCGCGCTGGTGATCGGCGCCAACGACGTGGTCAACCCGGCCGCGCGCAAGGACACGTCCAGCCCGATCTACGGCATGCCCATCCTCGACGTCGACAAGGCCAGGAACTGCATCGTGATCAAGCGTGGCCAGGGCACCGGCTTCTCGGGCATCGAGAACCTGCTGTTCTTCGAGGACAACACGCGCATGCTCTACGGCGACGCGCAGAAGATGGCACAGGCGCTGATCTCCGGCGTCAAGGGATTGGGTTGACAAATATACAACGGCGCCGTAGGAGGCGCGTCCATGCGCCGAATCGTTTTTCCGGCAACCGCGGTTTGGAAACGCACGGACCTCTCGAACATGGAGCAGTGACATGACAGTCGAAAGCCTTCTCGGCGTACTCATCATCGGCGGCCTTGCCGGGTGGATCGCGGGGCTGCTGGTGCGCGGTCGCGGCCACGGCATCGTCATGAACATCGTCGTCGGTATCGTCGGCGCGTTCATCGGCACCTGGGTGTTCGGCTTCTTCGGCCTGCACGCCGGCGGCCTGATCGGCAGCCTGGTCATCGCGGTCGTCGGCGCCGCGATCCTGCTCGGGCTGCTGCAGCTGCTCCGACGTCCGTAGCGCTTCGGTTCATGCCCCGGGCCGCGACACCCGGCATGCGCGTCGTCTTTCTTTACAACCATGCGGCACCTCACCAGGTGCCCCACACGGCACCGTACGCGTTCGAACTGTCGCGCCGCTACCCGGAGCTGGACGTGGTCCTGGCGGGTTCCAGCGCGGCCGAATGCGAGCTCGCCGAAAGGATCGGCCGGCATTATCCCGGCCACCGATGCAGGTATCGCGAGTTGCGGCTGTCGCGCGCCTGGCGGCTGATCGACCCGCTGCTTTCGAAATTCACGTTCGAGACGAAGAAGAAGGTGCTGAGAAGGCACCTGGAATTCTTCAGGTCGGCAGACGCGATCGTTTCGCCGGAACTGACATGCCTTCGACTCAGGACCATTCACGGACTGAGGAATACCCGGCTGATCTGGGTCCCGCACGGCGCCGGCGACCGCGCGGCCGGATTCGATCGCCGCATTGCCGAGTTCGACTTCGTGCTCCTGCCGGGCCGCAAGGTGCTTGACCGAATGCTGCACCAGGGGCTCGTGCGAGGCGACAATGCCGTTGCGATCGGCTACGCCAAGTTCGAGGCGATAAAGGCGCTGACCCCGGAGCCGCCGCGCCTGTTCGGGAATGATCGACCGGTCGTGCTCTACTGTCCGCACTTTCACAACGAGCTGTCGTCGTGGCAACCGGCGGGGTTGCGGATTCTGGACTGGTTCCGGCAACAGGACCGCTACAACCTGATCTTCGCTCCGCACGTGATCCTGTTCCGACGATCGATGCGGCACCGGGCCCGGCTTCCGGGCCGGTTTCGTCGCGCTCCGAACATTCATGTCGATACGGGCAGTTCCCGCAGCATCGACATGAGCTACACGCGCGCGGCCGACATCTATCTCGGCGACGTCAGCAGCCAGATCTACGAATTCCTGCACCGGCCGCGGCCGGCGATCTTCGTCAATGCACGCCGAACCGACTGGCGCGACGACCCGGATTACGCGTGCTGGCACCTCGGAGACGTCATCGATGACGTCGAGAACGATCTGCCCCGGGCGCTGGAAAATGCCCCGCGACGCTGGCAGGAAATCTACGCCCAGCGGCAGCGCGAAGCGTTCGAGTACACATTCGCACAGCCGGCCGGCCGCACGGTGGGCGAGGCCGGCGCCGATGCGATTGCCCGGTGGCTGGGCGTGGCCGGCGCAGCCGGGTTCGCTTCCGTATAATTCCGGCTTGATCACAGGCTCCGGATTCGCATGCTCGATTCGACACCGTATTTCGTCGGCTGGGGAACGCTGACACTCATCAACGCCGGGCTGGCCCAGGGAAAGGGACGCAGCGGTCTGGCGTGGTGGTTCATTTCGCTGTTCCTTGGACCGATCGCGACATTTCTGATCGTCGTGCTGTCGCCGCCTCCGGCGTCATCGTCATGGCACGAGCACCGGGTGAGGGCCCAGGCCTCGCGCGGCATCAATGCCGGAGAATCCGCGCCCTGAACATGTCCAGCTCCGAAATGCACTCCAGCCTGGCCGAGGTGGTCGAGCTACTTCAGCTCGAGCGCCTTGAAGACAAGCTGTTTCGCGGTGAGAGCCGCGACATCGGCGCGCCCCAGGTGTTCGGCGGGCAGATTCTCGGCCAGGCGCTGTCGGCGGCGCATTGCACCGTCGAGGGTCGGGTTCCGCATTCGCTGCACGCCTATTTTCTCCGGCCCGGCGATTTCAACCGCCCGGTGGTCTACCAGGTAGAGGTCTCGCGCGACGGCGGCAGCTACTCCAACCGGCGCGTCGTCGCGATCCAGCACGGCCGGCCGATCCTGAACCTGGCCGCGTCGTTCAAGATCCCCGAGGAGGGGCTGGAACACCAGGCCGAAATGCCCGGGGTTCCCGGCCCCGACGGCCTGACCAGCCTGGTCGACATCAACGAATCCATGCTCGACAAGGTGCCGGAAAAAATGCGTCGATTCCTGGCGCACAAGCCCCCGTTCGAATTCCGGCCGGTCGAGCCGCCGAAGTTCATCGAGCCGGGCGCCCGGCCGCCGGTCAAGAATGTCTGGATGCGCGCCTGCGGCGAACTGCCGCACGATCCCGAGCTGCACCGCAACCTGCTGGCCTATGTATCCGACTACGAGTTGCTGGGCACGGCGGCGATGCCGCACGAGATCGATTTCAGCCGCAAGCCGCTGCTGATGGCCAGCCTCGATCACGCGATGTGGTTCCACCGCGAGGCCCGGGTCGATCAGTGGCTGCTGTATACCTTCGACAGCCCGATCAGCACCGGCGGGCGCGGGTTTTCGCGCGGCCAGATATTCACTCACGACGGAAAGCTCGTCGCGTCGACCGTCCAGGAAGGCGTGATCCGGGTCTGGAAGGATCAAACCGTCGATTGAGCAACCCGGCTCGACCGCACCCGCCGGCCCGCTTCGGCGAATGAAATGTCGATCCGGTACGTGGCCGCCGGCAACCGGCCCGGTCCGCGTTCCGGCCACTCGATCAGCAACACGCTGTCCGGCCCGACAAGGTCTTCGAGTCCGATGAAGTCGAGTTCCTCGGGATGTCCGAGCCGGAACAGGTCCAGATGGTGGATTTCGAGATCGCCGATCCGGTACGACTCGACCAGGCCGTAGCTTGGGCTCTTGACCCGGCCTTCGAAGCCCAGTCCGCGCAACATGCCACGGACCAGCGTCGTCTTGCCCGCACCCAGGTCGCCGGAAAGCGTCCAGACCTGGCCGCCGGCCAGTTCGCCGGCCAGCCGGGCACCGAGCGCCAGCATCTCGCCCTCGCCGCGGGCGAGGAATTCGCGCTCGCTCACGGCAGCACCCGCGGCAACGCATCGATCAGTTCGCCGGCCAGGATCGAACGCCGGCCGGCGGCGGCCGTGTCGCCGGCGCGCGCGTGCAGCACGACGCCCGCGCAGGCCGCATCGAAAAGCGACATGCCCTGCCCGGCCAGGCTCGCGACGATGCCGGTCAGCACGTCGCCCATGCCGGCCGTGGCCATGGCCGGATTGCCGTACGGGCAGACGCGCGTATTGCCGGCCGGGTCCGCGACCAGCGAGCCGGCGCCCTTGAGCACGACCACGGCGTCGAAGCGCGCGGCGATCGCTCGCACGGCTTCGAACCGGTCGCGCTGGATATCCGCCGCGCTGCAGCCGAGCAACCGGGCGGCCTCGCCCGGGTGCGGCGTCAGGATCCAGTCGCCGCGCTCGCGCACGCCGGCGCTGCGCGCCAGCGCGTTCAGACCGTCGGCGTCGAGCACGACCGACTTGCCGGCAGCGAGCACGCGCGTGAAGACCGCTTCCGACCATTCCGATGCCCCCAGGCCGGGACCGAGCGCGAGGACATCGGCACGGCCGATCAGCGCTTCAAGAGTCGCGCCGTCCTCGCCATCGGCCCACATCGCTTCCGGCAGCCCGACGGCGAGCGAATGCGCGTGCGCCCGACGGGTCGCGACCGAAACCAGCCCGCTGCCCGCCACCAGCGCCGCGCGCGCGGCCAGCAGGCAGGCACCCGGAAAATTGAAGTCGCCGCCGACCACGAGCACATGACCCAGCGCCCCCTTGTGGGTCGAGGGCCTGCGCTGAGCCCAGCCGGTGGTTTCCCGGGCATCGAGCCGGCGCGCGTCGGACTCGAGGTTCTCGTGGACCGATTCGGGTACGTCGAGATCGTCGAACAGCAGCGTCCCCCGAAAATCAACCGCATCGCCGGTCTCGAGCCCGCGCTTGCGGCCGATGAAGCTCGCGGTCGCCGCCGCACGCACGGCGCAACCCATCACCGCGCCGGTATCGGCATTGATGCCCGACGGGACATCGACCGCGATTGTCGCGGCGCCCGAATCGCCGATCGCCGCCATGGCGGCGATGGCGTCGGCATAGTCGCCGCGCACCTCCCGGTCCAGTCCGGTACCGAGCAATGCATCGACGACGACATCGGCCGCCGGCAATTTGCCCGACCATTCCTCTACCGTGCCGCCGGCCGCGTGCCAGTCGTCGGCGGCCTTGCGCGCATCGCCGCCGAGTTGATCGGGCGCCTTCAGAGCAATGACCCGCACCTCCAGCCCGGCCTCGTGGGCCAGCCGGGCGACGACGTAGCCGTCGCCGCCGTTATTGCCGCCGCCGCAGCAGACCAGCACGCGCGAAGCCTCGGGCCAGCGCGCCCGCAACACCCGGAACACCGCCCCGCCGGCACGCTGCATCAACGTGTAGCCGGGAATGCCGCAATCCTCAATCGCGCGCCGGTCCAGTTCGCGGACCTGGTCGGCGCGGTACAGGCGGCCGGTAACGTCCATCGGCTTATCCCGAAGAAGGTCTGAAACGGCAGATTAACGCAGATGAACGCAGATTAAAGCGAGTTATTCGTGAAACCACGAAGAACGCGAAGGGCACGAAGCAGGAAAGACAGAGGGTGGATTCCTTCGTGCCCTTCGTGTCCTTCGTGGTTCAATAAGCATTTCGAATTCATTGCAACCAGACGATTCAAACCCCGACCTGTCACCATCAACGTCATGCAACCGGACCCGAACGACGAAAATCCGATAAAAGCCCCCGACCTGGACGCGCTGAAGCACCGGATACGTGGCTGGGGTGCGGAGCTGGGGTTCCAGCAGGTGGGCTTTGCCGATACCGAACTGGCCGAAGCCGAACGGCATCTGAACCAGTGGCTGGCCGAGGGGCGTCACGGCGACATGGAATGGATGGCGCGCCACGGACGCAAGCGCACCCGGCCGGCCGAGTTCGAGCCGGGCACGAAATCGGTCATCGTCGCTCGCATGGACTATCTGCCGGCCGACGCGACGCCGGTCGAGACGCTGCTCGGGCAACCGAACAAGGCCTGCATCTCGCGCTATGCGATCGGCCGCGACTATCACAAGGTGCTGCGAGCGCGGCTGAAAAAGCTCGCCGACCGCATTGCCGGCGAGATCGGGCCGTTCGGCTTTCGCGTATTCACCGACTCGGCGCCGGTGATGGAAAAGCCGCTGGCCGCGAAGGCCGGACTGGGCTGGATCGGCAAGCACACCAACTTGCTCGATCGCCGCCACGGTAGCTGGTTCTTCCTCGGCGAAATCTACACCGACCTCGAATTTCCGCCCGACCGGCCGGTCTCCGACCACTGCGGCTCTTGCCGCAAGTGCATCGACGTCTGCCCGACCCGGGCGATTACCGCGCCGTACCGGCTCGACGCGCGCAAATGCATCTCATACCTGACGATCGAGCACAAGGGATCGATTCCGGTCGAATTCCGCGCGGCGATCGGCAACCGGGTCTACGGCTGCGACGACTGCCAGATGGTATGCCCGTGGAACCGCTATGCGCAGTTCACCGCCGAGGACGATTTCACCCCGCGCGCGGATCTCGACGCCGGTTCACTGGTCGCGCTGTTCGGCTGGAGCAAGGAAACGTTCCTCGCCCGCACCGAGGGCACGGCGATTCGCCGCATCGGCCACGAGCGCTGGCTGCGCAACCTGGCAGTGGGCCTGGGCAACGCACCGACCACGCCCGAAGTCGCCGCCGCCCTCGAGGCGCGACGGCGCCACCCGTCGCCGCTCGTGCGCGAGCACGTCGAATGGGCGCTGGCACAGCACCGTTGATGCCGCCGCCCGGCTCAGAACCTGAACTGGAATCCGGTATGCACGCTGGCCCGGTCGGTGTTCGGATCGACCGGCCAGAGTTCGAGCTGCTCGCTCTCGAGCACCGGATGGTCGACCGGGAAGTCGCCGACCGCGCGCTTCTCGATGCCGGAAAAAATGCCGTACGCGGTCACGAAGCGGCCCGGGGCATAAGTCATCGGCTCGAGAAAGCCCGGCTGCCGGATCACGAACCGGGCCCCGCCGTCGGCATTTCGCCGCGGCCGGTCGCCGTACGCCAGCGGCAGCGCAATCACCTCCAGGTCGGTGTGGTCGCCGGCATTGACGATGCCGACCACGCGCCCGCCCCACAGCACGGGCGCCCCGACTCGATCCGGGTTTTCCAGCGCCTCGGCCGGGCTCAGGCCGGAAGCATCCCGGCCGTCGAACGGACTGCTCGCGCAGCCGGCGGCCACCGCAAGCGCCGCCAGCACGGTCGCAATTCGAAACGCAATCCCGGACATCCCCTCAGCCCTCCCGGGCGAGCCGGTCGGCCAGCGCATCCAGCTTGCGCTGGACCTCTCGCGCCTGCTCCGGGCCGATCCGGATCAGGATCTTTCGGCCCCACGAGAGCGACTCGAGCTGCGGGTCGGCGTATTCGTACAACACCTCGGGCTGCACCAGCTCGGGGCGCTCATCCGGCACGTCGAAGCGCGCCAGGTGCCGCAGGACATCGACGGTGCGTTCCCGGAAGCTCTGGTCGTGTTCCTCGCCCATCGCCTGCCAGGCCTGCTCCAGCGCCGATTCGTGGCGCTCGAACAGCGCGGCGAGCTGCTCGACATCGAGCCGTTCGAACATCTCGCGGTAGGGCCGGTAGCGCGGATCGAATGCGTCCGGCAGGCGCAACTCGTCACCCTCGCCGGCGACGCGGGGCAGGCCCGGGACGTGCTCGACCGGCCGGAAGCGCAGCGGGATCGGATCGCCGTCGAGGCTGTTGAGCGTGGCGACCAGGCGCTGCAACAACCGCTCCTCGACCACGAGCTGCAGCTGTTCGGGCGCCAGCGCCCGACCCAGTTCGGCGCGCACTTGTTCGGCTGCGCGCTCGAGGTCGATCGGCGCCGGCTCCCTCTCGACGATTTCCTGCGGCGGCGATTCGACCGGCCCGGGGGTCGAGAACTGCGACCCGGGCGGCGGTTCCCGCAATCCGGCCGCATCGCCGTCCGATTCGTCGCCCGGCTCGGCAGGTTCCGATTCCGCCTCCGCGTCGGCAGGCTCGGCCGGGACCGGCTCCGGCGGCTCCGCCTCCGGCTCGGGCGGCACGGCGCGTTCGCTGAACAAATACAGCGCCAGCGCGACAAGCACAAGCACGACCATCGCGATCCAGCCGATCCGGCCCGCCGCGCGGAACGGGACAACCCGATGTGGCAACTGACTCATTGCGGTACCTCCTCGACGCGGTGTTATCCTGTACGACCCTTTGAAGATACAGGAAATTCCATGCAAGCAACCGCCGATACCGTCGTGACCATCGACTACACGCTGACCGGAAACGACGGCGAGGTCATCGACACGTCGGACGACCGCGATCCCCTGGCCTATCTTCACGGTCACGGCAACATCATCCCGGGTCTGGAGAAGGCGCTGGAGGGCAAGTCCGAGGGCGACGAGGTCAAGGTCAAGGTCACACCCGAGCAAGGCTACGGCCCGCACCGCGACGAACTGGTTCAGAACGTGTCGATGGACGCGTTCGCCGGCATCGACAAGGTCGAGCCGGGCATGAAGTTCAACGCCGAATCGGCCCAGGGTCCGCTGGTGGTCAAGGTCACCGAGATCGACGGCGACCAGGTCACGATCGATGCCAACCACGAGCTGGCCGGCGAGGAACTGAATTTCGACGTCACCGTGCGCGAGGTGCGCGAGGCGAGCCCGCAGGAGCTCCAGCAGGGTCAGCCGGCCGGCTGAATTCACCCCGATCCCGTCGCAGGAACGACGGAACCGGGCCCCGGCGCCCGGTTTGGTTCGTCCGTGCGGGTTCACGACGCGCCTCGATCCCATTCGCAGCGCCGTTGCACACCGATCCGGGTGAGATTAAAATCAGCTATTGTGTTTAAAGTTGCAATAGTTCTGATCGATGAACCTCCGTGCCGTCCACTATCTCGTCACGCTCGCCGACGTCCGGCATTTCAGCAAGGCCGCCGAGCTCTGCCACGTCAGCCAGCCGACGCTGAGCACGCAGATCCGCAAGCTCGAGGAGGAGCTGGACGTGCAGCTCGTCGAGCGCTCGCCGCGCAAGATCATGCTGACCGAAGTCGGCGAGGAAATCGTCGAGCGCGCCCGCGCGATGCTGGCCGAGGCCGACGCGATCCGGGCGCTCGCGCGCCGCTCGCGCGACCCGCATTCGGGCACGCTCCGGATCGGCATCTTCCCGACCCTGGCGCCCTACTTCCTTCCGCACGTGGTGCCCGAAATCCGCCGGCGCTTCCCGCGGCTGACGCTCCGGCTGTTCGAGGAAAAGACCGAGGACGTGATCTCGATGCTCCGCCAGGGGCGGCTCGACGCCGGCCTGCTCGCGCTGCCGATCGACGAGGAGCAGCTGGCCAGCCGCGCGCTGTTCGAGGAACCGTTCGTGCTGGCCGTGCCAGAGAAGCACGCGCTGAGCGGCAAGACGAGAATCGCGCTGAAGGATCTCCAGGACCAGGAACTGCTGCTGCTCGAGGACGGGCACTGCCTGCGCGAGCAGGCGCTGGAAGTCTGCCAGCTCGCCGGCGCGCACGAGAAGATCGATTTCCACGCCACCAGCATGGAAACGCTGCGCCAGATGGTCGCCGCCGGCACCGGCATCACGCTGATGCCGGTGATGTCGGTCAAGCCGCCGGTCGCGCGTACCGAGAATCTGGTCACCCGCCCGTTCGTCGACCCGGCGCCGAAGCGCACGATCGCGCTGGTCTGGCGCAAGTCCTCGGCGTTGAGCGGGTTTCTCGAGGAACTGGCCGAGGTGCTGGCCGGCATCGATCGGGAGTTGTTGAAAGCGTGAACGGGGGTTCCCGGCAAATCGCCTGCAAGGCAGGCTCCTGCATTGTGTGTCAGTGACCTGACGTAGGAGCCTGCCGGGCAGGCGAATCGCCCGGCCGCCCCGATATCATGGTAACGCGTTCGAGTCCCGAGTCCCCAATCCCCAGTCCCGAGCGATTCAGACCTTCAACCGGCTCCTCAACCGATACCACGGCGTGTCGCGATTGATGACGACGATGAACACCTTGCGCAAACAGCCCTCGGGGCAGTTGATCGGCCGAACGCCGTGCCAGGAATTGCCCTGGCGGATGAACAACAGGCTGAAGTTGCCGATCGAGTGGCTCGACAAGGCCTCGTCGAAATCCTCGAACGCCGGAGCCGAACCGGCCCTGAACCGGCCGCGATCGTCGAGCACCTGAGTCTCGCCGCCCCATTCGGGCTTCCAGTCGTCGGCGGTGTTGAGGTAGAAAATGTGCGACCCGAGCTTCCAGACCGCGTCGCAGTGCGGCGACACCGAACAGCCGCTCGGCGTGTAGTGAAAATGGAACTTGAGGCTGAAGCGGTCGTGGCCGATCATGCGCGCCAGGAAATCGTTGTAGACCGGGCTGTGCAGTTCGCGCACGAACGCCTTCCATACGTCCGACACCGGCAGGTCGTCCTGCCATTCGAGCGCGTAGCGATCGTGGCTCAGCTGACCGTGCTTGCGCACGCGCCCGAACACGGGCTTGAAGATGCCGACGTCGGGCAGGTGTTCGATCAGCGTCCGGTAGCCCTCGTCGGTCAGCAGGCCGGCCGGGTTGATCCAGGGGTACGGCCGCGTGGCGCGGAACTGCGCGCCATCGAGCTCGTCGAGTTTTTGCGTGTCGAGAAACATCGGTCGTTCACCCTGCCGAAGCCGGAAACCCGGAATTATCGCACCTCGAGCCTCGTTCCAGCCGCTAAACTGCCGACCAAGCCGCCACTGCGACCCACCGTTGCGCCTGATCCACATCACCGACCCGCACCTGACGCCGCTGGACGGCGTCGTGCCCGACTCGCCCAAGCGCGCCCTGAGCTGGCTGTCCTGGCAGACCCGGCGCCGGGCGCGCCACCTGCGCTCGCGGCTCGACGCCCTGGTCCGGCAACTGGGGCCGGACAAACCTGACTGCTGGGCGCTGGGCGGCGACCTGTGCCAGATCGGGACGGCGGCCGAAGTCCGCGCGGCAGGCGACTGGCTGCGGCGGCTGGACCGGCCCGACCGGATCGTGCTGGTACCGGGCAACCACGACATTTTCGGGCGCGGCTCCGCCGAAGCCGTGCTGCAGCAGTGGAGCCCGTGGCTGCACGTCGACCCGCAACGACCGGAATGGCCGGTGGTTCGCGAATTCGGCGATGTGCGCGTGATCGCGCTGAACTCGGCCGTCGTCACGCCGATCCTGCTCGCGCGCGGTGCCGTCGGCCAGGCCCAGCGCGAGCGGCTGGCCGCGGCGCTTCAGGCCGGCGACGGCAATTGCCGCGCCGTGCTCATCCACCATCCGCCCCAGCCGGGTGCGTGCAAGCCGCGCAAGGCTCTGGCCGATGCCGCCGCATTGACCGAAGTGCTGCGCGCGCACGGGGCGGCGTTCGTGCTGCACGGCCACGTGCACCGCAACCGCACCGGCGCCATCCCGGCGATTGCCGGGGCCGAGGGCAGCGAAATCCCGGTGTTCGCGACCGCCTCGCCGTCGGCCGCCGGCCCGCTCGGCGCGGCCTCGGCGCGGATCTTCGATATCGAGTCCAGTCGGGACGGTTACTCGATCACGATGCGGCTGGTGGCGCTGGATGCCGGCAACCGGCTGCACCCGATCGAACGGCTGCAGTGGATCAGCGACGGCTGAAACCGGGCCGGGACGGCGCGGGTCTATTCGACCCGGACGCTCTCGTCGGCCATCTCGGCGGGCATGGGTTCCGGATCCGGAAGATTGTCGGGCGTCTCCTCGACCGGGCGCATCGTCTGCGCGCTGTGGCCCTCGGCCAGCAGATATTCCAGCCATTTCAGCAGGGCCCGGTTCATGCGCCAGCTGCGCTCGACGAGGCCGCGCACCGGCAGGTCCGGACCCGCCAGCCGCTCGATGCCCTGCTCGGGCGAGAACGACGTGGCCTCGGCCATGCGGGCGTCGTGGTAGACGCGGATGTGCGCGTTCGGGTGCTGCTCGCGCTCGGCCCCCAGCAGATAGGTGAGCTGCAGGAACGTCGTGTAGTTGTGCCGTTCGAGCACGCGCATGTACAACTCCGGTGCGTCCTCGACCCGGGAGACCAGCACGTCGCTGCGGCCCAGGTCTTCCGGCATCAGCACGCTGAGCGCGTGGAAAACACCCGAATGCAGCGACGGCAGCCGCCGCGCGATGACGCGGGACAACGAGTTCGGATTGCGCAATTGTGTCAACATTCTGGCGAGCATAGCACAGCAGTTCGAATATTCCGATTCTTGACAAATCGGAAAATCCGTGGTTCAAAAATGATCCCGTTCCAGTCCCAGTTCGAGCAGGATGCGGCTGGCGAGTTCCTCCACCGAAGCCCGGGTCGAACTGAGTATCGGGACACCTTCGGCGCGCAGCAGCGCCTCGGCGGCCTGAGCCTCGTAGCGGCACTGCTTCAGCGACGCGTACCGGCTGTTCGGGCGCCGCGTCTGCCGAATCTGGGCCAGCCGCTCGGCGTCGATGGTCAGGCCGAACAGCTTGGATTTGTGCTGGCGCAGGAAATCCGGCAGGCGCGGTTTTTCGAGATCTTCTTCCGTCAGCGGATAGTTTGCGGCTTTCAGCCCAAAATGCAAGGCCATGTACAGGCAGGTCGGCGTTTTTCCGGACCGCGAGACGCCGACCAGGATCACGTCGGCGCTTTCCAGGCGCTTGGAAATGCCGTCGTCGTGTGAAAGCGCATAGTTGGTCGCCTCCATCCGGTCCTCGTAGCGGTGGGTGTCGCTCATGCCGTGGGCCTTGCCGACCGTATGCGACCCCGTCGTACCGAGAATTTCCTCGAGCTTCGGCAGGAAAGTCCCGAACATGTCGAAGATTTCGGCGTTGGCATCGCCCAGCGTCCGGCCGACGTCCCAATCGACGATGGTGCTGAAGATCAGCGGCCGCACGCCGTCGGAATCCGCCGTGCGGTCGATCAGGTCGACGGCCTCGCGCGCCTTCGCGACGGTGTCGACGAACGGCAGCCGGACGGTGCGGAATTCATGGCCGTTGAACTGTGTCAGCAGGCTCTGGCCGAAGGTCTCGGCCGTGATCGCGGTGCCATCGGATATGAACAGAACGGTTCGGCGCATGGGCTGGAGGCTGATCCGGGGTTAAAATCGGGTGTTTACCCAAGACTGAATGGATTTTGCTGAAGTGACCGAGTATATCCGCTGGCTGGACCATCTAGGCATGGACGACCTCGACCAGGTCGGTGGCAAGAACGCATCGCTCGGGGAGATGATCTCGAACCTGGCCTCGACAGGCGTCAACGTGCCGGGCGGGTTCGCGACCACCGCCGACGCCTTCCGCGACTTTCTCGCCGAAACCGGGCTGGATCGAAGAATCGCCGCGCGGCTGGAGAAGCTGGATACCGAAGACGTGCGCGCGCTGGCCGAGGCCGGCCGCGAAATCCGCGGCTGGATCGCCGAGACGCCGCTGCCGGACGCGCTTTCGGATGCGGTGCGCGAGGCCTGGAGCAAAATGGAGGAGCGCTTCGGCACCGACATCTCGGTCGCGGTGCGCTCGTCGGCCACGGCCGAGGATCTGCCGGACGCCTCGTTCGCCGGCCAGCAGGAGACCTTCCTGAACGTCCGCGGCCTGGACGACGTCGCCCGCAAGATCCACGAGGTGTTCGCCAGCCTCTATAACGACCGCGCGATCGCCTACCGGGTACACCACGGTTTCGCGCACGCCGACGTCGCGCTGTCGGCCGGCGTCCAGCTGATGGTCCGTTCCGACACCGGCGCCGCCGGGGTCATGTTCACGCTGGACACCGAGTCCGGCTACCCGGGCGTGGTGTTCATCACTTCGAGCCACGGGCTGGGCGAAAGCGTCGTCCAGGGAGCGGTCAACCCGGACGAGTTCTACCTGTTCAAGGCCAACCTCGCGGCCGGGCGCCGGGCGGTGCTGCGCCGCGCGCTGGGCACCAAGGCCACGCGCATGATCTACGCCGACGGCAGCGGCACCACCGTCGAGGACACGCCCGAAGAACTGCGGCATTCGTTCTCGATCACCGACGACGACGCCGAGAAGCTCGGCCGCATGGCCGTCGAGATCGAGAAGCACTACGGCCGGCCGATGGACATCGAGTGGGGCAAGGACGGCCAGACCGGGGAGCTTTACATCCTCCAGGCGCGCCCGGAGACGGTCAAGAGCCGCACCGGACAGGTCATGGAACGGTTCCGTCTGGCCGAGACCGGCGACGTGCTCGCCGAGGGCCGTGCGATCGGCCAGCGCATCGGCCAGGGCAAGGCGCGCGTGGTCAGCGACGTCGCCGAGATGCACGAGGTCGAATCCGGCGACGTGCTCGTCACCGACATGACCGACCCGGACTGGGAACCGGTCATGAAGAGGGCCGCCGCCATCGTCACCAACCGCGGCGGCCGCACCTGCCACGCCGCGATCATCGCGCGCGAACTCGGCATTCCGGCGGTCGTCGGCTGCGGCGACGCCACCGAGCGCGTGCGCCACGGCGACGAGGTCACCGTCTCGTGCGCCGAGGGCGATACCGGCCGGGTCTACGCCGGCCGGCTCGAGTTCAGCGTCACCGAGGACAGCCTCGAGGAAATGCCGCCCGCCCCGGTCAAGCTGATGATGAACGTCGCCAACCCCGACCGGGCGTTCGACTTCGCCCAGATCCCGAACCACGGCATCGGCCTGGCCCGGCTCGAGTTCATCATCAACCGGATGATCGGCATCCACCCGCGCGCGCTGCTCGAATACGACGACCAGTCGCCCGAGCTGAAGGCCGAGATCGACAAGCGCATCGCCGGCTACGATTCGCCCGAGGCGTTCTACGTCGATCGGCTGGTCGAGGGCATCTCGACGATCGCGGCGCCGTTCGGCCCGAATCCGGTCATTGTCCGGCTGTCGGACTTCAAGACCAACGAATACGCCAACCTGATCGGCGGCGAAGCCTACGAGCCGGACGAGGAAAACCCGATGATCGGCTGGCGCGGCGCCTCCCGCTACGTCGACGAGCAGTTCCAGCCGGCCTTCGAACTCGAGTGCCGCGCGCTGAGGAAGGTGCGCGACGAGATGGGCCTGGACCACGTCTGGGCCATGGTGCCGTTCGTGCGCACCGTCGGCGAGGCCCGCGACGTGGTCGAAGTGATGGAACGCTTCGGCCTCAAGCGCGGAGAGAACGGGCTGAAGATCATCATGATGTGCGAGCTGCCGTCGAACGCGCTGCTGGCCGACGAGTTCCTCGAGCACTTCGACGGCTTCTCGATCGGCTCCAACGACATGACCCAGCTCACGCTCGGCCTGGACCGCGACTCCGGCCTGGTCGCGCACCGCTTCGACGAGCGCGATGGTGCGGTCAAGGCGCTGCTTTCGATGGCGATCAAGGCCTGCCGCGCGCAGGGCAAGTACATCGGCATCTGCGGCCAGGGTCCGTCCGACCACCCCGACCTGGCGCAATGGCTGATGGACGAGGGCATCGAGAGCATGTCGCTGAATCCGGATACGATCGTAGACACGTGGCGGCGGCTGGCGGGGGAATAGCCCCGCCTCTCGGCGGAAAACCGGACCGCGGCGGCAGCCGGCCGGGTTCGCGGCCCCGGTTTGACCTGGATCAGATTCCACCCCCTCCCCATCGCGCATAGTGGCCGCCGACCGCCACCGGCAGGACACGACAACAATGATTCGAAGCGAGCGATGGCCTTTCCCGGACCCGTGTATCGCTCCCTGCCCGTCGACCTCCTGCATTCCATCCCCGCCGGTGCCCGCCGCGGCGCCGCGCTTGTTGCACTATCCCGGATTATTCATGGCCCGGTCTACTGCGACGACGCCAGACCCCGCATCTGCGACGTTTCGCTCGGTCGCGCATCCTCACCGTACCGGCGAGTACGCCTCCGGTGCGCTCGGTCGCGAAACGCCGCATCTACGGGACCCCGGATCGCGTCCGGGGCGGGCTCTGGCGCAGTCTCGCTACGCCCGGGCCATGAATAAGCCGGGACTACCCCAAATTCCGGTTCGCCCGCAAATCCCGGTTCAATAGAGGAGACCGAAGCATGGATATGGAAAGAATCGCCCCAGAGGCCTGTGCGCATACCGAATCCACCACCAGCGAAGTGCTGCCGGACTACCTCGTCCGCCACTACGACTGGGCGTACATCTGGCCGGCGTCGGTCTGGTTCTTCGACCATCAGCCGATCATCAATGCCATCCTGTTCGGCAACTACCGGAAGATCATGGACAACACGCTGCGGATGATGCGGCTCGACGAGGCCGGTCGCACGCTGCAGATCGCCGCGGTCTACGGCGAACTGACACCCAAGCTGGCCGAAAAGGTCGGCGAACTGCACCTGATGGATGCCGCGGGCGTTCAGCTCCGCGCCGCCGCGCGCAAGCTCGACGCCATCGGGCGCTCGGCGCATCTGGCGCGCATGCACGCCGAAAAGCTCACCTACGCCAGCGACGCCTTCGATACCTCGCTGATGTTCCTGCTGCTGCACGAGCTGCCGCCGGAAGCGCGCCGGGCCAGCCTGGCCGAGGCGATCCGCGTCACGCGCCGCGGCGGCCGCTTCGTCGTCGCCGAATACGGTGAATTCCGCAAGCGCCACTTGTTCCACCGATTTGCGCCGATGCGCTGGGTGCTGACGAAAGCCGAGCCGTTTCTCGACGGGTTCTGGAACGAGGACCTGGTCGAGGTGCTCGGCGAATGTGCCGCGACGGTCGGAAAGCGCATCGAGGTCGAGGAGCAGGTCGACCTGTTCGGCGGTTTCTACCGCGTCGTCAGCTTCCGCGTGGAATAGGAAACCCCTGAAAAACGTAGCGAGCGCGCGTCTGGCGGTGGTCGCCGAAGCGCAAGAACCGGAGTGTATATGCCAATACATGAGGATTCCGAGCACCGCCGGACGCCGCCAGACGCGCGCGCAGTAGTTTTTCAGGGGTTTCCGGCCGGCTCCCCGCCCAGCCGGCCCATGAAGCGGCGATAGTATTTCAGCTCCTCGATCGACTCGCGGATATCGGCCAGCGCCTGGTGGCCCGATTCCTTCTCGATGCCCTCGGCAATGTCCGGCGCCCAGCGCCGCGCCAGTTCCTTCAGGGTCGAGACGTCGAGGTTGCGGTAGTGAAAGAAGGCCTCGAGCTCCGGCATCAGCCGGGCCAGGAACCGCCTGTCCTGGCAGATCGAATTGCCGCACATCGGCGACGCGCCGGGCGGCACCAGTTCGGACAGGAACGCCAGCGTCTCGCGCTCGGCCGCGCGCGTGTCGACGTGGCTTTCCAGGCAGCGCTGGACCAGCCCGGAAGCGGTATGCGTCCGGGTGTTCCACTCGTCCATCCCGCTCAACTCGTCGTCGGTCGCCCGGATCGCGATGTTCGGACCCTCGGCGACCTCTTCGAGTTCGGCATCGGTGACGATCGTCGCGATCTCGATGATCCGGTCGCGCCTGACATCCAGACCGGTCATCTCGAGATCGATCCAGACCAGGCGCGATTCATGCAGCGTTTCTACCATGTACGTCATCCATTATTGGATACTACCGTCCCCTTCAGCGACTATACCAGCGATGCCTGCAAGCGGAGCCGAGCCACCGCGCCGAACCCCCGACCGCCGGCGTGACGAACGATGCGGGGGTCCGGCGGGATTCAAGTGGCGCGTCATTTCGGCCGCCGGAAACCACGGCCTTGCCGTCGCCGCCGGCGCCACCGGCGACGCCCGGCCGGTCGAGATCTTGTTCCGGCGCCGGACCGGACGCCCGCTTCCGGGAGACCGAGTCCGGCTCGACGCCGACGGCGCGGTCGAGGCGATCGCCCCGCGCGCCAACGTGTTCGGCCGCGGCGGTCGGCGCGGCCGCTTCCGGCCGATTGCCGCCAACCTCGATACGCTGCTGATCGTGATCGCCGCCGAGCCGGCCCCCAGTGTCGACCTGCTGCACCGCTACATCAGTGCCGCACGCATTCTCGCCATCGCACCGCTGGTCGTCGTCCACAAATTCGATCTTCAGGTTCCCGATGCACCGCCGTTCAGCGACCTGGACGAACTCGACGTCGAAGTTCTCCGGACCCGCTGCGAACCCGACGTCGACCTGGACGGGCTGCCCGACCGGCTCGGTCGCGGCACTCATCTGCTCGCCGGCCAGTCCGGTGTCGGCAAGTCGTCGCTGGCCAACGCGCTGCTGCCCGACCTGGCGCTGCAGACCGAGCGCCTGTCGCGCGCTACCGGCAAGGGGCGGCATACCACCACCGGCGCGCGCCTGTTCCGGCTGCCGGCCGGCGGCTGGCTGGTCGACACTCCGGGGGTCTGGGAATACGGCCTGTGGTGCATGGGGCGCGAAACGCTTGCGCGCGGGTTTCCCGAATTCGCATCGCGGCTGCCGTGCCGCTTCCGGGACTGCAGCCACCGCGAAGAGCCCGGCTGCCGGGTGCGCGAGGCCGCCGGGCAAGGCCTGATTCCGGCCAGCCGTTACCGGGCATGGCTTTCCCAGCTCCGGGAGCAGCAGCGCCTGGCCGACGGATTCGAATGATCGCATGCCTTTGTCGCCGATCGGCGACACACCCGGGAATCGCCCGGGCCACCCGCGCCCACGCCTCGAAGCGGGCGACACGTTAACCGTAATTCACCGGAATTCAGCGGTTTCGGAAAGCTCCCTGATCCCGATTCCAGATCGTCATGCGAGCCCGGCACCACGCGACAGTCCCGCCATGGATCGACGCAGGTTCAATCGAACTGTCGACTGCTCTGCCGCTGTCGCTTTCCGGCAACAGGTTTGCCCGTTCGACCGCCCGCCGACACCCGGCCGCTCACCGTCGACACCCGCAAACCCCTGCGGCAGGGGACTCTGACAAGGTTCGGCACGAGGCTTGCATGGATCAGATCGAGGGCGCAGCGGATGCTGTTGCCCGGTCCCAAAACGGGACTGAAACCAAACCCCCAACCGAGCCAAACCGGAGGAGCAGACATGAAATCGAAAGTCCTTCAAATGATGATCGGCGCCGTGGGCGCGATGGCGCTGACGACCGGAATCGCCGTTGCCGGCGACGAGGGCAAGGAACTGACTGAAGAACAGAAGAGCCTGATGTCGCAGCTCGATTCCAACGGCGACGGCGTCATCAGCAACTCCGAAGCCCAGAACCACCCCGAGCTGGCGCAGCGCTTCCAGGAACTGGACGAGAATCGGGATAGCGTCCTCGAACAGGCCGAATTCGCCCGCTTCGAAATCCAGGGCCAGCCGATGGAATGAAACAGGGCCCGCGCCCTGTGAGTGCATGAGGAGTGATGCCGCGTCAAATGATTTTGGCGGGGGACGCCGGGCCCGAAAGGGCCCATCCCCCGCCATCTCATTTTCCCGGGATGGCCTTCGCTCAGTCGCCGGAAGCGACTACGGCCGCACCGGAAGCCGGCACGGCGGGAAGGCAATTGCTCAGGCTCAGCACGGGCGGATCGATCGAAAACACGAACGGAGCGGTGCTGCGCAGCGCGCTAAGCCCGAGGATGTTGCGGGTGCTGCCCGGGAACACGGCCGCCTGTACACCGCCGATCGTGCATTGTTCGCCGACCGTCAGCGACTTGATCGTGTAAACCGGGACGACCTGTTTCGTTCCGTCGGCAAGAATTCCCTCGAGATCCTTGACGTATTCGGCCTGGCCGGCCGCGTGCAGCCGGGCGAGCACCTCCTGGTTGATCGTGGTGTAGCTCGAGCCGGTGTCGACCAGGAACTGGCGCAAACCCGCCCCTTCAATGCTGACGTCGACGTAGAACGTCGAGGCGCCGCGATCCGTCATTTGGACGTCGATTCGGGAATTGAACGAGGAGGGTGATTGGGCCGCGACCGGAAGCGCGCCGGCCACGAGCAGCAAAAACAGCCAGTTTCTTTGCATCAGGTCTTGCTCTGTCCGGCACGAACCGGATTCGGGTGTTCAAATCAAGCGCCGCAGCCTACCAGAGTCGCGGCGCGCAAATGTTAAGAAGCCCCTGAACAACCCTGCGCGGAGCGCGTTTCCGCCTTCGAGCCTGCAAATCGTGCGTACCGCGCCAAGTGGCAGTAACCGTCGCTACGGCCGAGGCGCGTCGCGTGCGAGATGCGGGTCGAAGGCGGAACCCGCCGGCTCTTCCGGCCCCGGGTGCGATCACGCGGTCCGTCACCAGGTCAGCTCCTCGCCATTGGCGTGGCGAAAACTGCCGGTCGTTTCCAGACTCAGCTCGTCGATGCGGCGAATCAGGCCGGCCGCCGACTCGGCCGGGTCGACGTTGCCGGTATTGCCGGTCATGTCGGTGCGCACGTATCCCGGGTGCAGCAGCCCGACCGCGATGCCGTGGTCCTTCAACTCGTGCGCCAGGCACACGCCGGCCATGTTGGCCGCCGCCTTGGACATCCGGTAACCGTAGTGGCCGCCGGAATCGTTGTCGCCGATCGAACCCATGCGGCTGGAGACGATGAACACCTTCGAGCCGCGCTGCATCCGGTTGACCAGGGCCCGCGTGACGCGCAATGGCGCGATCGAATTGACTTCCAACTGGATCCGGAACGCATCGAGCTGCTGATCGAACTTGTCGAATTCGGTCGGCTTCATGACCCCGGCGTTGTTGACCAGGATGTCGATTCCGATGCCGTCGAGCCGTGCCGCCAGCTGCGCCAGCGACTTCGCATCCGTGACATCGACGCCGGCGATGACGTTAACGTCCAGCGCCTCGAGCCCGGTCGAGGCTTCCCGACACGTCGCGTGCACGGTATCGCCGCGTTCGGCGAACTGCCGGCTCAGCGCCAGGCCGATGCCGCGGCCGGCGCCGGTAATCACCACGTTGCTCATTTTTCAACTCCTCCCGGTTTGATCCGCAGGATGGTAATTTTCAATGGGCCGGCCAGCCGCCGCCCGGTCCCCGCTGCAGCCACTGGAACGAATACCAGTAGTAGTCGCCGCTGCCGTCGGCGGCCGCGGCGGTGCAGTTGATCTTGTTGCGACCGGGACCGCCTGCACCGGACAGCTCCACGCGCACCCGCCGATTCCCGTCGCCGCCGGAGCCGGTCTCGAGCCGTGCTCCCGACGCCGCGAAGCAGCTGAGCGAGTCGGCGCGGTAACCGTCCGGGGCAAGTTCCAGTTCCAGCCGGCGCGGTTGACCGGCCGCGCCGTCGGTCATTGGCGGCAGGCTCGAGGCACGAACAACCGGCAGCGGCCGCGCGTTCACGGCCATGGCCAGCCGGTCGACCGAGTCGAAGCTGCCGCCGAACGGAAAGCGCGGCAGCGCGAACCAGTCACTGTGCCAGTTGTCGCCGCGCCCGATCGCCCCCGAGCGCTGCGCCAGCGCAAACGAGTAGAAGCCGGATACGACGTCGGTCAGCGCGGGCGCATACTCGCCGTAGGGCCAGGCGAACAGCGCCGGTTCGGTACCGATCTCCTCGGCGATGCGCGCGTGCGCGTGGCCGACATCGGCCCGGACCCGTTCGCGCCAGGCCGCCACCGTCTCGCCGTCCGGGCGCCGCGCCAGATGGGCGTGGCTGGCACTGTGATTTTCGATCGCCGCTCCGTCGGCGGCCAGCCCGAGCAGTTGGTCCCAGCTCATGTACGGTTCGCGGCCGGCGTCGATCGCGTCCGTGTTGACGAACACGGTGAACGGCCAACCGTATTCGGCCAGCCGCGGCCGGGCCTCGGTGTAAACCGATTCGTAGGCATCGTCGAACGTGATCGCGACGGCATTGTCGGGCAGCGGTTCGCCGGCCTTCAGCGCCGTCAGGAGTCGCCGCAGCGGAAGCACGCGGAAGCCGCGCGCGTCGAGAAACTCGAGGTGTTCGGAAAAAAGCTGCGGCGGGATGCTGGTCGCCGCCGGCGTTTCGGTACTGACATGGTGGTAGATCAGCACGACCGCGTGACCGGCACCGGCCGAATTCCCGGCGGCAAGCACGGCCGGCGGCAATGCCGCCGCCGCAACCAGGACCGCCAGCGGCACCGCGGTCAGCCACGACGCGAACCGCGGTGCCCGGCGCCGGTTACTGCAGGACCTCGTGAATGATCGGCCGGTTCGTCTCGATGACATTCTTGACTTCCTCGACGTAATCCTCGCGCCGCTCGGAGTACATCACCAGGCCGTCGGCGAGCGCCATGGCGCCCGGGGTCCGGCCGGCCCGGCGCAGCCGCGCCCGAATCCGGCGCAGCGGCTCGTAGGCCGGGTGGGTATTGAGATTGTGGATGTAGCGTGCGACCGAATCGCGCACCGACCCGAACGCGGCCACCTCGTGGCCGGCCCCGGCCGCACGCTGTTCCGGCACCAGGCCGCAGCCGGGCTCGTAGCACCAGTGGCCGAAAAGGTTATTGCCCTCGACGGCGAAACGCGAACGCCCCCAGCCCGACTCGGCCGCGGCCTGGACCAGCGCCAGCGCCACCGGCACGGAGTCGACCCGGCGCAACAGCTGCTCGATGCCTTCGCGCGGTGCCTCCGGATCCCACTGTATTTCGTACTCGGCAGCCAGCCGGTCGAGCCAGCGACGGTCACGCCAGCCGGCTAACCGGCCCGAATCGAGCCGCTCGGCGATCCCTTCCAGCCGCGCGCGCCGCTCAAGCACGCGCGCGTTCTCGGCTTGCACGTACGGCGCCAGGTACGAGAAGAACGCCTGCTTGCGCGCCGGAATATCGTCGATCGCCGCAAAATCGGGCAGCCGCTCGGCCCCGGATCCCGAAACCAGGACGACGATCAGCGCGACGGCCGCGGCCAGCACCGTCCCGACGCCGAGCGCGAGGCGGACCGGGTTGAACCGATCGAGCGTCTGCAGGACGGCGCGGATGACGTCCTGGCCGCTCATCGCCCGGTTCCTGCCGGCTGCACCCCGAGTGCCTCGAGTGTCGACCGATCCGGGTAGCCGTCGGCGATCAGGCCGCTGGCGCGCTGGAAATCGCGCAGCGCGGCGCGCGTGGTCGGACCGAAGACGCCGTCGGCCTCGCCGGGATCGTATCCGAGCCGTTCAAGTCGTTTCTGCATGGTTTCAACCTGCGTCCGCGACGGTGCGGTTTCAACGTCCGGCAGGCCGGCCGCCAGCGGCCCCGCCCCGGCGATCCGGTCGGCCAGGCGACCGACCACGATCGCATACGCCTGCGAGCGGTTCCAGCGCATGATGACCTCGAAATTCGCGTAGACGAGAAACGCCGGTCCGCGGTGCCCCATCGGCACCAGCAGCGCCGCTTCCATGTTTGCGACCGGCAACGCGCCGCCGTCGGCCCGCATCACGCCGAGGTCGGCCCACTCGGCCAGCGGGCGCGCCTTGTCCATGCCCGACTCGCCGTACGGAAAGCCATCCGGCAGCCGGACCTCGCGGCCCCAGCGCTCGCCGCGCCGCCAACCGAGCGCGGCCAGGTAGTTCGCCGCCGAGGCGAGCGCATCGGCGGTGCTGTTCCAGAGGTCGGCGCGGCCGTCGCCGTCGCCGTCGACTGCGTGTTCGAAATACGCCGACGGCATGAACTGCGTATGGCCCATTGCCCCGGCCCACGAACCGCGCATTTCGTCAGGCGCCAGCGCCTCGCGCTGCACGAGCTTCAGCGCCGTCATCAGTTCCTCGGTGAAGAACTCGCCGCGACGCGGATCGCAGGCCAGCGTGGCCAGCGAATCCAGCGTCGGCAATCCGCCGAGATAGCCGCCGAAGTTCGTCTCCAGGCCCCAGAACGCGACCAGATAGTGGCCCGGCACGCCGAAGCGGCCGGTCAGTCGCTGCAGCAGCTCGCGGTGGCGGGCGAACAGTTCGCGCCCACGCCGGACCCGGAAATCGGTCACGCGAGCCCGGTAATAGGCCGAAAACGACTGCCGGAACTCCGGCTGGGCCCGGTCCAGCTCGATGACGCGCGGCTGGAACTCGAGCGCGCCGAGCACGTCGGCGGCGAGCGCCTCGGGCAGATCGCGCTCGCGCGCGGTCTGCTGCAGCCCGGCCAGGCAGGCCGCGAACGACGCCTGGTTCGGCCCGAATTCCGGCGCCGGACCGTGAGCCGCCGCGAGGACCCGCGCAACCTCCCAGATTCCGATCAGAAAAGCCAACAAATTCATTTATTTAACGACAATCCAACGCGTTCGGGCACGACCGCGTGGTATGCTGGAAATGCGTTGGCAGGATCCACGAACCGAAAACAACACGAACGGAGGACTCTCATGAAGCGTCTGACGACATTGGTATTGATGATTATGGCACTTGCGCTCGTCAACGGCTGCGCACTGGGTGCCGCCGCGGGCGGCGGCGCCGTGGTCGCGGACGAATACGACGAAGCCAAGGAATGCGGCGACGACTTCGATCCGCTCGAGGATGCCCGCGACAAGGAAAGCGACTGCAACTGACGCTTCCGTACGGTCACGCCCCCGACGTCACCAGAGCTGACAAGAGCCGATCCGGCCCGATTGCCATCCGCACCGCGATCGGGTAGTCTTTCCGGCCAGCCACGAGTGGGGTTCCGCCCCGCACCACCGACCGCCGGGCAAGACGATTGAACATCCCTGAACTTCCCGAACGCGGCCGCAACGCAATGGCGGCCGCGGCAGGCAACCCCGTGACTGCGGCATTGCTTGCCGCCTCTCTGCTGCCGGTGACGTTGCACACGGCGCAGGCGCACGCGGCGTTCGACTGGTATTTCACCGATGCCGGCGCCGAGGTCGGCTTCGGCTGGGCGTTCGAGCTTTCCGAAGGCCCGCTGACCGGTCCGGATATGATGAGCGGCGGCCTGGCCGCGGCCGACGTCGACCGCGACGGCTGGGTCGATCTCTACATTCCGCGCGGGGACGCACGCCCCGGGCTGTTGCTGATCAACCTCGGCGACGGCCGTTTCCGCGAAGCCGACCCCGACCCGGGCCTCCCCGGGACCAGCCCGGTTCCGATGTCCTACGCGACCGGTGCGGCGTTTGCGGACCTGACCGGCAACGGGTTCCCGGACCTGGTCCTGGGCGGCGTCCGGCGGTACGGACTGCGTCTGTACCTCAACGACGGCGGGCGCTTCACCCCCGCCGGCCCCGAGTGGGGACTGACCGACCTGCAGGACCACTGGTCGGTCGCGTTCGCCGACGTCGACGGCGACGGCCGGCTCGACCTGTCGGCCGCGCACTGGAACATCGACGCACCGCTGGGCAGCCGCGGCGGCCACCTGTGGCTGCGAACCGACGCCGGATTCGTTGACGCCGGCGAGGCCTGGGGAATCACGCCGGCGTTCGCCGCCGCCGACTACTCGTTCACGCCGAACTTCGCCGACATCAATGGCGACGGCCGCCCGGACCTGCTGGTCGCGGCCGACTTCGGCACCAGTCAGGTGTTCCGCAACGTCGACGGGGTCAGCTTCCACCGCACGACGACGGCCGCGATCAGCGACGAAAACGGCATGGGTGCGGCGATTGCCGATTTCGACGGGGATGGCCACCCCGACTGGTTCGTGACGTCGATCTGGTCGGAACAGTACCGGGCCGACCCCGAGGCCGGCTTCAGCGGCAATCGGCTGTACCGCAACAATGGCGACGGCACGTTCAGCGACGCAACCGACCACGCTGGCGTACGCGAGGGTCACTGGGGCTGGGGCGCCTGCGCGGCCGATTTCGACAATTCCGGCAGCGTCGACCTGTTTCACGTCAACGGTTTCCTGAGCGCCGATCTCCAGATTTCACGGCTGTTCATCAACGACGGCTCCGGGCGCTTCACCGAGCAGTCCGGGCGCCGGCGCATCGCCGATCCGGGTCAGGGCCGCGGCCTGGTCTGCTTCGACTACGACCGCGACGGCGACATCGACGTGTTCGTCGCCAACAATCACGGGCCCGGGAGAATCTATCGCAACAACGCAGCCGCCAGCGGCAACCGCTGGCTGGGTATCCGGTTGCAGGCTCCGCCGCCCAACACCGAGGCGATCGGCGCGCGCGTCACCGTTCGCGCCGGCGACCTGGTGCAGGTTCGCGAAATGTCGATTCCGAACCACTTTCTGTCGACCGGGCCGGCCGAATTGCACTTCGGCCTCGGCCTGGCCGAGCGCGTCGACTCGGTGGACGTGCGCTGGCCGGACGGCGGCATCGACCGCTTCCATGAACCGGACATCGATCGGTGGGTGACGCTGCGCCAGGGCTGCGGCGGCTTCGAAGCAATCTCGGGCGGCGACCGGCCGGATCGACGACGTGCACTGGCCCTGCGCGGCTGCCGCGCCGCCCCGGACCGCCGTTCCCTGCTTGAAGGCGCAACTCAGTCCGGCGGCAGCGACGGTACCAGGTCGATGGCACCGAAGTTCTCGGCGACCATCCAGGCCACGAACGTCAGGTAGATCACCAGCAGTGCCCAGGATTCGCGCCGGCTCAGCACCAGCCGGGTACGCATCATCAGGAAAAGCGCAATCGTCGCGACGGTCAGCAGCCCCATCAGCGGCGCGGCGATCGAAAAGTTGATCACGGCCGTGCCGGCCACCAGCACGCCGGCCGGGATGCAGACCAGCAGGTCGAAGGTGTTGCTGCCGAGCACGTTGGCGATGCTGGTCACGGCCCTCCCCCCGCGCGCCGCGCGGACCGAGACGAACGCGTCGGGCACCGACGTGCCGGCCGCGACGACGGTCATGCCCCACAGGAAGGCCGGCGTGTCGAAGATTTCCCCGAAGCTCACCGCCGCCCGGACCAGCCCCTCGACGCCGGCGAGAATCACCAGCAGCGACGCGCCGAGCTTGAGCCACTCGCGACCGGGGCGGACCTGTTCGGTCTCGACTCCGCCATCGTGCTCGATCGTGTCGTAGTACTGCACCCACAGGTACAGCCCGTACAGCGCCAGCGGCATCAGCGCCAGCCAGCGCGTCATTTCGCCGCGGATGATGCCGTCGCCGTCGGCCACCGGGTGGTAGATCGCCGCGAAAGCGAACGTCAGCGTCAGCACCGCCACGGCGATCATGTAGAACTGGGCTTCCTTGTAGACCAGGTCGCGGTTGGCGCGCAGCTGTTCGCGCGAAACCAGTCCGGAGAGCGCCGGGATCACGAGGATGTTGAACAGCGCCGAACCGACGATCGCGGCCACGGCGAGTTCGAACTCGCCGTGAAGCGCGGTCGACAGGACCGCGGCGGACAATTCCGGGAAGCTCGAGCCGATCGCGACAACCACGGCGCCCTGGACGATCTCGGGCAGACCGTAGTAGGCCGACAGCCGGGCGCTCGCGGTCTCCAGCAAGCCGCTGCCGAACCAGACGATCGCCGTGCCCGCGATCGCCACCAGCGCCCAGAACGCGATCTCCACGATGGACTTCGCTT
>JAVVDX010000006.1:0-3795 GCA_032251475.1 Wenzhouxiangellaceae bacterium
CGGATTTTCATGGTCGGCTCCCGATATTGGGGTTCTTGGGATGGTACATGAACAAAAATGGTGTCAGCATTTGCTGGCCAATCGAGCGATTATCGTTCCGTTCAGCCCGGATTATTCCTGACCTGCTCGTAGCGAGACGGCTCCAGGCTCCGTTGCCGGGGCGTTTCGCGACCGAGCGAAACGTCGCGGATGCGGGGTCTGGGGATGTCGCAGTAGAGCGGGTCATGAATAATCCGGGCTCAGGGCAGGGCCACGTTCAGCATGAACCAGAATTTGGTAACGCCCGTGATCCGGTCATCTTCCTCGGCCGCGTGGGCAACCTTCAGCAGAAGCGAAGTGGTCCGGTGCAGGCCGACCGAGAGCGAGGCGTCGATTTCGTCGCCGAGCTTGTCGCTGCCGGTCTCTGTCGCGAACCGGTGCCAGATCAGGTTCCAGCCCAACCGGTCGTGCCGACCGGTGAAGCCGGCGTACAAATCGTCCAGCCCGCGGTCGGGTGTGGCCAGAAAGCGGTCGGCCCAGCCGTTGAATGCGTGCAGGGTCGCCAGCGGCGTCCGGAACGCCTCGCCGGCATCGCGGCTGCCCGCGAGCCGCTCGAAGCCGGCCAGCGGCCGAAAAAGCGGGTCCAGTCCCAGGTCGGCGCGGACGTGAAAGTAGTTCGCGTCATAGTCGACCGGGTTGTCGCCGGCCTCGACCTGGTGCGCGAACTCGGCCAGCCAGCTCAGCGTGCGTTCGTCGCCCGGCCCGGTCTTTCCGGTATAGCGCAGCCCGAATGTCCGGCTGGAAAACGCCTGCTGGTCCTCGTCCTCGATGTTGTAGAGGTAGCCAACCAGGTTGTGGCCGCCGCTCAGGTCTACCGATGCGTTGACCAGGTGCGTGTCGTGCTCGTGGTCGCCGGCCGGCACGTCGCTGTCGAAGATCCGGTTGACGTGGCCGACGTAGCTGTAGAACAGGTCGAACCGGTCGTTGCTCCATTGCAGGCTGCCGCCGTCGTAGGTCTGCTCGTTCTGCCGCCAGCCGACGTTGCCGACGAAGCGGTCGTTGTCGAGCTTGATGCGCTGGCGGCCGGCCCGGACCGTCAGGGCATCAATCGGCCGGAATCCGAGCCAGGCCTGATTGGCGCGGGTGTCTTCCGGGTCGGCCACGACCGGGAATTCGGTGCGACCGGGTGTGGCGCCGGCGCCGGCATTGAAGTCGTCCAGTCCGATTTCGCGGACGTTGGAGAATTCGACGAATGCCTGCAGACCGTTCCATTCGCCGGAGCGGTAGTTCAGCCGAGTGCGCAGCGTCGAGGCCTCGGCGTCCTCGGACAATCCGTCCTCGTCGACCAGCTCGATGCGGTAGCGGAAGTCGAGCCCGACCTCGCCCCCGGCCAGCGCCGCGGGAAGCGTGTCGGCACCATCGCGCGCTGCGGCCAACGGCGTTTGCGCAACGGTTCCCAGTCCGATCGCCAGCGCACCGATCAGTGCCTTCGTATCCACTTGTCCGTTCCGGTTCGAATGTAAAAAAAGTATTGCAAATGCATATTATGAGCCGTTTGACATGGATCAAATCAGGCCGGGCCGGGCCCATTCTCGGCCTCGGCCGGATGCAATGCAGAATTCTACGATCTGGTCCTCTGGAGCGGAGGATTCGCCATGGCAACGATGGCCCAAAGATGCCATGCTTCCCATCGCCCTCGTCCCGCCGATTTCCATCGCCTGATCCACCCGATCCTGGACGCCCGGCACGCGGGTAGCGCGCGAGCAAAACGCGGTTGACAAAGGCGGCCGCGTAATCGACAATACCCGGCTTCCACGCGCCCGTAGCTCAGTTGGATAGAGTACCTGGCTACGAACCAGGCGGTCGGAGGTTCGAATCCTTCCGGGCGCGCCATAATCAGCGAAAAACCCCGCCTCGCGCGGGGTTTTTTATTGATCGCGCCGTGAGACCGGCCGGAGCCGCCGCGCGCGCCTGCAATGTGATAAGTTGTCCCGGCCATACGCCGCCGTATGGCGAAATTCTCCGTTCGAGGGATCCACATGCCCATCTACAATGCGCCGCTCGAAGATTTCCGTTTTCTGTTTCACGAGTACCTGGACCTGGAGCCGTGCCGGCAACTGGCCTCGATGGCCGACGCCACGCCGGATGTCATCGACGCGGTGTTCGAGGAGGCCGCGCGGCTGGCCGAGGAAGTGCTCCTGCCGCTCAACCAGGTCGGTGATCGCGTGGGGTGCCTCTTCAGCGATGGTGAGGTGACGCTGCCGGCCGGCTTCCGCGAAGCCTGGTCGGTATACGTCGAAGGCGGTTGGCCGGGGCTGACGACGGATCCGGAATACGGCGGCCAGGGGCTGCCCGTGTTCGTCGGTCTGGCGCTTTCGGAAATGCTCAACGCGGCCAATCCGTCGTTCACGGCCTATCCGGGCCTGACCCACGGCGCGTACGAGGTCATCCACCGGCACGGTTCGGAGGCGCAGAAGCGGCGCTATCTGCCGGCGATGGCCCAAGGGCGCTGGACCGGCACGATGAACCTGACCGAACCGCAGTGCGGCACCGACCTGGGGCTGATCCGCGCGCGCGCCGAACCGCGCGACGACGGCACCTGGAGCATCCACGGCACCAAGCTCTGGATCACGGCCGGCGAGCACGACCTTGCCGAAAACATCGTCCACATGGTGCTGGCGCGAACGCCCGGCGCACCGGAAGGCACCCGGGGCATCAGCCTGTTCATCGTGCCGAAATTCCATGTCGCGCCGGACGGCGCGGCCGGCGAGCGCAACGGCGTGCGCTGCACCGGCATCGAGCACAAGATGGGCCAGTGTGCCTCGGCAACCTGCGAGATGGTCTACGACGGCGCCGTCGGCGAGCTGATCGGCGAGGAGAACCGCGGGCTGGCATGCATGTTCACGATGATGAACGGCGCGCGTCTGGTGACCGGCATCCAGGGACTGGGCACGGCCGCGGCGGCCTGCCAGAACGCGGCCGCGTTCGCCCGTGAGCGACTGCAGGGCCGCGCCCTGGGCGGAGCCAGATTCCCGGACAAGCCGGCCGACCCGATCATCGTCCACCCGGACGTGCGCCGGATGCTGCTGACCGGGCGGGCGCTGGTCGAAGGTTGCCGGGCATTGGGCCTGTACACCGGTGTTCAACTCGAACTGGAACAGCGCCATCCCGACGCCGCGGTTCGCGCCCGGGCCGGACACTGGGTCGCACTGATGACGCCGATCATCAAGGCGTTCTTCACCGACGTCGGTTCCGAGGTCGCCAACCTGGGCATGCAGGTCCACGGCGGTGCGGGTTACGTTACCGATACCGGCGTCGAGCAATTCGTGCGCGACGTACGCATTACCCAGATCTACGAAGGCACCAACGGCGTGCAGGCGCTGGACCTCGTCGGGCGCAAACTCACCGCCAACTCCGGCGAGACGCTGAAATCGTTCTTCGACCATGCCGCGAGGCTGCTGGCTGTCACGCCCGAGCCCGAACTGGGCGAGTTCACCGAGCCCCTCAAGGCCGCGCTGGACCGGCTGCAGCAGGTCAGTGCGTGGATCTATGAACAGATGAGCCGCGACCCCAACGAGGCGGGTGCGGCGTCGACGGACTACCTGCGCATGTTCGCGCTCACGGCCATGGCATTCACCTGGACCGGCCAGGCCGCCATCGCGTATCGCAATCTTGCCGCCGGCAAGGGCCGGGCCGCGTTCTACCGGGCCAAGCTCGATACCGCGCGCTTCTTCATGACCCGGATGCTGCCCGAAACCCTGGGGCTGGACGCGCGGATTCGCGCCGGCGCCGGCCCGATCATGGACCCGGCCGACG
>JAVVDX010000006.1:3895-56060 GCA_032251475.1 Wenzhouxiangellaceae bacterium
GGGCTGGACGCGCGGATTCGCGCCGGCGCCGGCCCGATCATGGACCCGGCCGACGGCGAATTTCGGTGACGGCCGATCCGGCAGGGCGTCACGAGCGCGCCGGATGGCCCACGGATTCCCCGCGCACTCCTGGATCGTGCGGCTGTACTCACGCCGACTTGAGCAGCAGCTTCAGCTTTCCGAGGTCCTTTTCCGGCAGCAGGTCGGCAAGGGTGTATTGGCGGATGACGTCCAGGTAGGCGCGCGTGGCGCGAGCGAGCATAGGCGGCAGCGTGCAGGCCGGGGTGATCACGCACTGGTTGTTGTCGCGGAAGCATTCGACCATCGCGAAATCGGGTTCCATTTCCTCTACGACATCCGCGAGGTTGATCTTTCCGGGCGCGCGTCCGAGGATCAGCCCGCCGCCGCTGCCGCGCGCCGATCGCACGAAACCGGCGGCGGCCAGCTGCTGCACGACCTTCATCAGGTGGTTGCGGGAGATGCAGTAGCCGTCGGCGATTTCCTGGATCGTGCAGCGCCGCTCCGGGTGCAGACCGAGATAGATCAGTACGCGAATTGAAAAGTCGGTGTATTGGGTCAGTCGCACTTGAGGTCTCCGTTGGCTTGCGTCCTTTTCATGTCAACCGGGTTTCCCGTCGGCGCGCGGCGCGAGCAGGATGGGTAGGTAGAGGAACAGGAAATGAACGAATGCCGCGATCCATGCGGCGGCGGCGATTTCGAGCGCCGGGCTGCGCGGCAGCCACGCGGCCGCAGTGCCGACACGGGCGACGGCCGCGAGCGTGATCAGCGCGAAGATCGCGGTGGCGGTCCGTGGCGGCGCAAGCGGCCGCCCGGTATGGCCCAGCGACACGCGTGCCATGACGCCGAGGATCAGCGTGCCCATGGCGCCGACGCCGATTGCGTGCAGCCACGCCGCGTCGGGAATCGACGGCATCACGGCCCCGATGCCGCGCAGCAGCAGCGCGATCCCGATCCAGGCGTAGCCGAGGTGCAGAACCCAGACCAGCGGATCGCGCAGGGTTCGCCAGCCCTGCCATTGCGCGAGCCGCGCCAGGTTGCACAGCCCGGCGCCGATCGCGAGCACGGCCAGCCACGGGTCCGGCGCACCGGCCGCCGCGGCGGCGGCGAGCACGACGACAAGCGCGATCGAGGCCAGCTCCAGCCAGCGGTTCGACACGACCCGACTTGCGTCCACGCCGTTGTGCATCATCCAGTTGCGCGTGAACGCCGGCGTGATCCGGCCGCCGATGACGATCATCAGCAGCGTGATCATGTCCAGCGCCAGCGTATCGGCCGGCCGGGTCAGGGCCAGCGAGTGGTGCCAGAGGTTGGTCGCGAACAAGGCCGACAGCAGCGCGACCACGATCAGGTTGCGGCGGTTTCCGGAGCGCACGATCGGGACCGCGACCGCGATCGCGAGCGCGGGAAGGAATGCGAGATCCAGGACCATGGCGAGGCCGGCAGTCGGACCGCCGGCCGCCGGATCGGCCAGCCAGTAGCCGGCGCGGCCGCTGAGCCACAGCAGCCAGAGTGCGAACAGCGTTCTGCCGTGGATGCGGTCCGTGCCGGTCCAGTTCGGGACCGCGGTGAGCAGAAAGCCGGCGATCGCCGCGGCGACCACGCCGTAGATCATCTCGTGCGCGTGCCAGGCCATCGGCAGGCGGCCGGCAAGCGGCCATGCGAAGATCAGCACGCCCATCCACCCGGCCACGATCAGCGCCGCGTACGCGGCCGCCGAAAGGAAGAAGACCCGGAACCCGTAGCCGAAGGCCAGGCTCATGCGGCACGCCGTCCGTTGCTGCCGGGCGCGGGCCGGCTGAGCAGAAACGCGGCCACGGCGACGAACAGCAGCGTGATCGCGGCCATCAGTCCGGTCCCGGCCCCGGTGAGCCAGAGCGTGATCCAGCTGGCCGCCATCAGCGCGCCGGCGACGAGCTTGGCCCGGGTAGGGACCGCGCGCTCGGCTTGCCACGCCTCGATCAGCGGTCCGAAGCGGCGGTGCTCCAGGATCCGGCGGTGAAGCTCGGGCGAGCTGCGCGAGGCCGCCGACAGGGCGATCAGCAGAAACGGCGTGGTCGGCAGCAGCGGCAGCAGCGCGCCCAGCGCGCCGACGCCGGCTGCCGATACGGCCAGCATGCGCCAGCCCGGCGCGCTGTTCGGGGCGGTTTCGGAATGATTGGAATGATTGGAATGGGTGGCTTGCATTCGGTCGGTCTCCTTTCCCTGTTGCCTTTTGCCTGCCATTTCGCGGGTCGCTTCGTCCGGGCCTGTCGGGGCATTCAGGTTTGCGATTCGAACGCCCTTTCAACGGGCGACCCGAAAAAGATGCATATAGTATACCCATTTCGTAAAAAAGTATGTAAAATGCATCTTGGGTCGTCAATGAACGGCGCTCGGCCGGAAATCCCGGTTTCACGACAAGAGAAAATGCAAGGAGAGGAACAATGAACTCGACGCGACGCCTTTGGTGGGTTCTGGGCGTGATGTTCACCGTCTCGTTCGGCGCGCTGCTGCTGATCGGTTCGGAAATCTACCGCGAAATGCCGCCGATTCCGGAGACCGTGGTCAGCGAGGACGGCTCGGTGCTCTATACCCGCGACGACATCCAGCGCGGCCGGCAGGTCTGGCAGACGCTGGGCGGCCAGCAGGTCGGGTCGGTGTGGGGCCACGGCGCCTACGTCGCGCCGGACTGGTCGGCCGACTGGCTGCATCGCGAGGCCACCGCGCTGCTCGAGATCTGGGCGCGCGACGAGCACGGCACGTCGTTCGGCGCGCTCGATGCCGAGGCGACCGCGGCGCTGAAGGCGCGCCTGAAGCGCGAGATGCGCGCCAACACCTATGACCCGCAGACCGGGCGCGTCGTCGTGTCGGCCCAGCGGGCCGAGGCGATCGAGCAGGTTCATTCGCATTATCGCGAGCTGTTCGGCAACGGCGTCGAACTCGAAACCCTGCGCGAGCAGTATGCGATTGCCAACAACGCGATCAGCTCTCCCGAGCACCGCGAACTGATGCCGGCGTTCTTCTTCTGGTCGGCCTGGGCCGCGACGACCGAGCGGCCCGATTCCGACATCACCTACACCAGCAACTGGCCGCACGAGCCGCTGGTCGGCAACTCGCCGAGCACCGGCACCGCGATGTGGTCCATGGCCTCGATCATCCTGCTTTTGGGCTGCATCGGGGCCCTGACCTGGTACTACGTTTCGACCCGGCACGAGGGCGAGCTGCCGACGCCGCCGGCTAACGACCCGCTGCTCGGCAGCAACCCGACGCCGTCACAACGCGCCGTGGCCAAGTACTTCTATACCGTCGTCGCGCTGTTCATCGCCCAGATGCTGCTCGGCATGATTACCGCCCACTACGCGGTCGAGGGCCACAGCTTCTACGGCTTCAACCTGTCGGAATGGCTTCCGTACTCGGTTGCGCGCACCTGGCATACCCAGCTCGGCGTGTTCTGGATCGCGACCGCGTGGCTGGCCACCGGGCTGTACGTGGCCCCGGCGATTTCGGGCCACGAGCCGAAGTTGCAGAAGCTCGGCGTCAACCTGCTCTACGGCGCACTGCTGGTGGTCGTGGTCGGCTCGATGGCCGGCGAGTGGTTCGGCGTGATGCAGCGCTTCTCGCTTGACACCAACTTCTGGCTCGGCCACCAGGGCTGGGAATACGTCGACCTGGGCCGGTTCTGGCAGATCCTGCTGTTCGTCGGCCTGCTGATCTGGCTGACGCTGGTCGGGCGTTCGCTGTGGCCGGCGCTGAAGCAGCCGTCGGAAAACCGCGCGCTGATCACCATCCTGTTCCTGTCGACGATCGCGATCGGCCTGTTCTACGCCGCCGGGCTGACCTGGGGCAAGCACACGCACCTGTCGATGGTCACGTACTGGCGCTGGTGGGTCGTGCACCTGTGGGTCGAAGGTTTCTTCGAGGTGTTCGCCACCGCAGTCGTCGCGCTGCTGTTCACCCGGATGGGCCTGATTCGCGCCAGGCTCGCAACCAACGCGGTGCTGTTCTCGACCGTGATCTTCCTGTTCGGCGGCATCCTCGGCACGCTGCACCATTTGTACTTTGCCGGCACGCCGACCTCGGTAATTGCCGTCGGCGCGGTGTTCTCGGCGCTGGAAGTCGTGCCGCTGGTGCTGATCGGCTTCGAGGCGTACGAAAATTATCAGATGCGCAAGGCCGCGCCGTGGGTCGCGCGCTACAAGTGGCCGATCCTGTTCTTCGTCGCCGTGGCGTTCTGGAACATGGTCGGCGCCGGCCTGCTCGGCTTTTTGATCAACCCGCCGATCTCGCTGTACTATATCCAGGGCCTCAACACCACGCCGGCCCACGGTCACGCGGCGCTGTTCGGAGTCTACGGCCTGCTCGGCATCGGCCTGCTGCTGTTCGGCCTCCGGGGTCTGACGCGCGATGCGGCGTGGAACAGCCGGCTGCTCAAGCCGATGTTCTGGCTGCTCAACATCGGGCTGGGCGCGATGGTATTCGGCTCGCTGCTGCCGGCCGGCGTCTACCAGGCGTTCTGGTCGCTCACCGAGGGCCTGTGGTATGCCCGCTCGCCCGAAGTGATCCACTCGGCGTGGATGGAAACCATGGTCTGGTTCCGGGTGCCCGGCGACATCATCTTCGCCGCCGGGGGCGTGCTTCTGGCCTGGTTCGTGTTCAACCTGTGGCGCGGCGGGCGGCGCGAACCGGCGCCGGTCGCAACCGGCGTCGAGGCCCCATCGCGCGCCTGATTTTCCGCTCCCTCCTGCAGCAACCTTGCCGCCCGGTCCTCCGGGCGGTTTTTTTTGCCCGACGTCGCGGGCGAGAAATCGGTATATTCGAGCCGAATCCGAGTCAAGCGGAGAAAGTTCGATGGTCCGATTCCCCTTCAAGCCGGCGATCATTCTCGCAGCTCTGCTGCCGGTGACGTTGATGGCAGCGGTCGACCAACGTACGGCCAACTCGGGCAATGTCGTGCTCGAGGGCGTCCCGGAGATTCCGGCCGACATCGGCGAGGCGCTGCGGCGTTATCAGAACACCCGCTCGGCCGGGCTGGCGGCGTGGAGCGCCGACGGCCGGTCGATCTACATCGAGACCCGGTTCGCCGAGGTCAGCCAGCTCCACCGGGTCGATCACCCGGGCGGCATGCGTCGGCAGCTGACCTGGTTCGACGAACCGATCGGTCAGGTGGCGCGCCGGCCCGGTCACGAGACGATCGCGTTCACGATGGACGAGGGCGGCGACGAGTTCGACCAGATCTACCTGTTCGATCCGGTCGACGGCAGCCGCCGGATGATCTCCGACGGCGAATCGCGCAACGGCGCGCTGCAATGGTCCGACGACGGCCGATATCTGGCGTTTCAGTCGACGCGGCGCAACGGGCGCTCCAACGACGTCTGGCTGTTCGATTTCGAGACCGGGCTCGAGCCCCGGCTCGTGCTCGAGGCGCCGGACGGGGCCTGGTGGGGGCCGGTCGATTTCGCACCCGACAATTCGAAGCTGCTGGTCCAGCAATACATCAGCATCAACGATTCGCGTATCCATGTCGTCGATCTCGAAAGCGGCGAAGCCCGTCGGCTGATCGGCAGCGCCGAGGACCCGGCGCGGAATCTCGGCTACAGTTTCAATGCGGCCGGCGACGGTATCTACTTTGGTACCGATGGCGGCAGCGAATTCGTCCGGCTCGCGTACCTGCCGCTGGCCGCCGGCGCCGAGCCGCAGATCATTACCGACGACATCGACTGGTCGGTCGGCGGGCTGACGCTGAACCACGCGCGCGACGCCGGCGTGTTCTCGACCAACGAAGGCGGGATTACCCGGATGTACCGGTTCGACCCGGCCGATCATTCGTACCGGCCGATCGAATCGCTGCCGCAAGGCGTCATCGGCGGCGCCGAGTTCAGCCCCGACGATTCCCGGCTCGGGCTGGTCGTCAACAACGCGCGCTCGCCGTCGGACGTGCACGTGCTCGACTGGGCTGCGGGCGAACTCGAACGCTGGACGTTCAGCGAGGTCGGCGGTCTGGACCCGGACGGTTTCGTGATGCCGGAGCTGATCGAATATCCGACTTTCGACGAGGTCGACGGCGAGCCGCGCATGATTCCGGCGTTCGTCTACCGGCCGTCGGGGACGGGGCCGCACCCGGTGATTGTCTCGATCCACGGCGGCCCGGAAGGACAGGCGCGGCCGACGTTCAGTTCGACCTACCAGCTTTGGATCGACCGGCTGGGCGCGGCCGTGGTCGTGCCCAACGTACGCGGCTCGTCGGGCTATGGCAAGAGCTATCTGAAGCTCGACAACGGCTTCAGGCGCGAGGATTCGGTCAAGGACATCGGCGCGCTGCTCGACTGGATCGCCGCGCAGCCCGACCTGGACCAGGACCGCGTCGCCGTCTACGGCGGCAGCTACGGCGGCTACATGGTGCTGGCAAGCGCGGTGCACTACAGCGACCGGCTCGAGGCCGCGGTCGACATCGTCGGCATCAGCAGCTTCGTGACCTTTCTCGAGAACACGCAGGACTACCGCCGCGATCTCAGACGCCCCGAATACGGCGACGAGCGCGATCCCGAAATGCGCGCGCACCTGGAGAAGATCAGCCCGCTGAACAACGTCGGGAAGATCGACGTGCCGCTGTTCGTCGTTCAGGGCCAGAACGATCCGCGCGTGCCGGTGACCGAGGCCGAGCAGATGGTCGCGGCGCTGCGCGAGCAGGGCAGTCCGGTGTGGTACATGAACGCGCTCAACGAGGGCCACGGCTACCGCAGGAAGGAAAACCGCGACCTGTTTTCCGAAGCCACCATCGTGTTTCTGGAAACCTGGCTGAAGTAAGCGGGTCGATCGCGCGGGCGCGGTTTCCGGCCGCATCCTCCCTGATGCATTGGCCTGGAGCTGTAGTGCAGGAGCCTGCTTGCAGGCGAACGTTCGGACGGTCTGTACGGACATTCGCCTGCAAGCAGGCTCCTACAGAGCGCAGGTCGGGTTAGCGAAGCGTAACCCGACGCTGGAAGGCGAAGATCGATCAATTGTCGGCTTACGGCCTCCGGCCCGGGCCGACCTACGCCTGATCGCTTCAGGACTTGCCGCCCATCATCTCGCGAATGGTATCGATCGGCACCGGGAAGACGATGGTCGAGTTCTTCTCGCCTGCGATGTCGCCGAGCGTCTGCAGGTATCGGAGCTGGATCGCGTTGGGACTTTCGGCCAGCTTCTCGGCCGCCTCGACCAGTTTCTGGGCCGCCTGCTGTTCGCCTTCGGCGTGAATGACCTTGGCCCGCCGCTGGCGTTCGGCCTCGGCCTGCTTTGCGATAGCCCGGATCATCGATTCGTCCAGGTCGACGTGCTTGATCTCGACGTTGTTGACCTTGATTCCCCAAGCGTCCGTCTGGCGATCGAGAATCTGCTGGATGTCCTCGTTTAGCTTGTCCCGCTCGGCCAACATTTCATCGAGTTCGTGCTTGCCGAGAACCGAGCGCAGCGTGGTCTGTGCAAGCTGGCTGGTCGCATCCATGTAACGCTCGACGTTGATGGTCGCCTTTTCCGGGTCGACGACGCGGTAGTAGACGACTGCGTTGACCTTGACCGAGACGTTGTCGAACGAGATCACGTCCTGGGTCGGTACGTCCATGACGATCACGCGCAGGTCCACCCGAACCATCTGCTGGATGATCGGGATGACGATGATCAGTCCCGGCCCCTTGACCTTGTCGAAGCGGCCCAGCGTGAAGATCACGCCGCGCTCGTATTCGCGCAGGATCTTGATCATGTTGGCCATCAGCAACACCAGCAGCACGACCACGGTAGCGATGAAATACAGTGTGTCGATACTCACTTTCAACCTCCTTGCATGCCGTTCCGGCACCAGATACGGAATGAACTTCTTCCGGCCCTCATGCGCCGGGCGATTTGCGCGTTGAATCCTCCTCGACGGGTTCGACGTCGAGTACCAGCCCTTCTTCCTCCATGCCGGCCACGCGCACGCGTGCGCCGGCGGCGATCGGCCGCGCCGCACGCGCCCGCCAGTCCTCGCCGCGCAAGTGCACGCGGCCGTGACCGTCGTCGGAAAAGTCGCCGATGGCCTCGGCTTCGCACCCGACCAGCGCTTCGTGGCCGCCGCGCCGGGGCTTGCGCAGCGATCGGGCCGCCAGCCAGATGATCGCTCCGAAGACAAGGGCCGAGCCCAGACCCATACCGGAGATCAGCCCGGTGTTGATGTGAAAGCCCGGCACATCGGCATCGAACAGGATGATCGAGCCGAACACGACCGCGACGATGCCGCCGATGCCGAGAATGCCGAACGACGGCATGAACAGCTCGGCTGCGATCAGTGCCAGCCCCAGCGCCATCAGCGCCAGCCCGGCGTAGTTGACCGGCAGGATCTGGAACGCGTACAGCGCCAGCAGCAGGCAGATGCCGCCGATCACGCCGGGCACCAGCGCGCCCGGGTTGTAGCCCTCGAGAATCAGCCCGTAGATGCCAACCATCAGCAGGATGTAGGCCAGCGTCGGGTTCGTGATGATGGCCAGCAGTTCGGTGCGCCAGTCGGGCTCGATCGCCATCGGTTGCAGGTCTGCGGTCTCGAGCACCCGGTCGCCGCCATCCATGCGCACCGTGCGCCCGTCGATCGCCTCGAGCAGTTCGGGCAGGTGCTCGGCGATGACGTCGATAACGTTGAGCTCCAGCGCCTCGGATGCGGGCAGGCTGACCGCTTCGCGCACGGCGCGTTCGGCCCACTCGGCGTTGCGCCCGTGGCGCTCGGCCAGACCCTTGATGTAGGCGACCGCATCGTTGACCGCCTTGCGCATCGAGGCGTCGCCGGCCGGGGCCGGTTTCGACGCCTCGCCGGTGCGGCTGTCGGATTCGTCTTCGCCCTGCCGGTCGCCCTTCTGCTCGCTGTCGCCGGCATTCTGTTCGCCGTCGCGCGCGGTATCGCGCGCGCGTCCCGGCGGTGCGGCCGGCTCCTGCGGGTTCCCGCCCCCGCCGCCGATCTGGACCGGCGTCGCCGCGCCCAGGTTGGTCGACGGCGCCATCGCCGCGATGTGGCTGGCGTAAAGAATGTAGGTTCCGGCCGACGCCGCGCGCGAGCCGGGCGGGGCGACCCAGGTCGCGACCGGCACCTTCGAGCCGAGGATCTTGCGGATGATGTCGCGCATCGAAGCGTCCAGCCCGCCCGGCGTGTTCAGCTTGAGCACGACCAGCCCGGCGTCTTCGTCTTCGGCCCGTTCGATCCCGCGGATGATGTAATCGCGCGTGGCCGGGCCGATCGCGTCGTCGACGGTCAGCACGTAGGCCTTGCCGGAACCGGTCGCCGCATCCGGCTCCTGCGCATCGGCGCGGCCGGCCGGCAGACCGAAAGCGAGCATCGTCAGCGCGGAAGCCAGCGCTGAGCCGATCGAGACTCGAAACAAAAGGGATCCGCTCATATGGCTACACTAGATGCTGCGCGGGTTTGAATCAACCCGGTCGTGCGAGTGTACCCGCATCCGGTGCGGTCGGAACGGATCCCATTTACATCGATTCCATTTGCGATTATCCAAAGCCGGAAATTCATCCAAAGTGCGGATTTTCATGAACGTCAACACCCGGGACCGCCACCAACCATGTGCCTGATCGCGTTTCACTGGGAGCCCGGCACGAGCCGGCCGCTGGTCGTGGCGGCCAACCGCGACGAATTCCACGCCCGGCCCACCCGTGCGCTGGCCTGGTGGCGCTGGCCCGACGGCCCGCTGGCCGGGCGCGACGAGCAGGCCGGCGGTACCTGGATGGCCGCGCGCCGCGACGGCCGCGTTGCCGCGGTGACCAATTTTCGCGACCCGGACGGGGAATCCGGATCGCGCTCGCGCGGCGACCTGCCACTGGCCTGGCTTCGCTCGGCCGACACGGCCGCCGTATTCGGCCGCCGGCTGTACCGCGAGCGGGCCGAATACGGGCCGTTCAACCTCGTGTTCGGCCGGGTCTCCGGCGAGCGGCAGGAACTCTGGATCGTCGGCACGCACGCCGAGCCGGCCGCGATTGCACCCGGCGTCCACGCGCTTTCGAACCACCTGCTGGACACGCCGTGGCCGAAGTCGATCCGGGCGGTACGCGGCATGGAAGCCTGGCTGAACCGCGACGGCGCCGACATAGACGGGCTGCTGGACCTGCTCGACGACTGCGAGCCGGCGCCGGAGCATGAACTGCCCGACACCGGCGTCGGCACCGAACTGGAATCGCTGCTGTCGGCGCCGTTCGTTGTCAGCGATCGTTACGGAACCCGGTCGTCGACCGCGCTTCTGTTCGATACGCGCCCAACCATGGCCGAGCGCGTGTTCGATCCGGCCGGCCGCCCGGTCGGCGAGCGGGTCTATACCTGGCGGCCGGGCTGACCCGGAGCCTCAACGGCCGGAGCCGCGGCTGCCGACGAATTCGGGGTAGGCCTCGAGCCCGCATTCGGACAGGTCCACGCCTTCGTATTCCTCTTCGTCGCTGACGCGGATTCCGACCGTCGCCCGGATCGCCGCCCACACGGCCAGAGAGGCGGCGAACGTCCAGAGCAGGATCGTCGCCAGGCCGGCGAGCTGCGCGATCAGCGTCGCCTCTTCGTTCGACAGCACCACCGCGATCAGGCCCCACATGCCGGCCACGCCGTGCACCGAAATCGCGCCGACCGGGTCGTCGATCCTGAGCCGGTCGAAACCGACGATCGAGAACACCACCAGTACACCCCCGGCGGCGCCGACCAGTGTCGCCAGCAGCGGGTCCGGGGCCAGCGGCTCGGCGGTGATCGAGACCAGGCCGGCCAGCGCCCCGTTGAGCGCCATCGTCAGGTCGGACTTGCCGAACATGAGCCGTGCGGTGATCATCGCGGCCACCACACCCCCGGCGGCGGCCATGTTGGTGTTGACGAACACCAGCGCTACCGCGTTGGCCTCGCCGATGTCGGAAAGCTTCAGTTCCGAGCCACCGTTGAAGCCGAACCAGCCCAGCCAGAGGATGAACATGCCGAGCGTCGCAAGCGGCATGTTGGCGCCCGGAATCGGATTGACCCGGCCGCCTGGCCCGTACTTGCCCTTGCGCGGGCCGAGCAGCAGCACGCCGGCCAGCGCCGCCGCGGCGCCGCACATGTGCACCACGCCGGAGCCGGCGAAGTCGTTGAAGCCCAGCGCGTCGAGAAAGCCGCCGCCCCACTTCCAGTAGCCCTGCATCGGGTAGATGAACGCGGTCATGAACACCGCGAACAGCAGGAACGACCACAGCTTCATCCGTTCGGCCACGGCGCCGGAGACGATCGACATCGCGGTCGCGACGAACACGACCTGGAAGAAGAAGTCCGAAAGGTTCGAGTAGTAGATATCGCCGCCCGAGGCGATCACTTCCTCGACGCTGTTGTCGCCGCCGAGCAGAAAGGAGATTCCGGGCCACCAGCCGCCGGCCGCGTCGCCCGGGTACATGATGTTGTAGCCGACCAGCATGTACATGATGCAGGCGATCGCGTATAGCGCGACGTTCTTGGTCAGGATCTCGGCGGTGTTCTTGGCCCGGACCAGGCCGGCCTCGAGCATCGAGAAGCCCGCCGCCATCCACATGACCAGCGCACCCGAGACCAGGAAGTAGAAGGTGTCGAGCGCGTAGGCGAGATGAATTGCGTTTTCCACGTTATGTCCTCCAGTGTTCGGGATCGGGGATGGCCGCTTACAAGGCGTCGGGACCGGTCTCGCCGGTCCGGATCCGGATCGCTTCTTCCAGCGGGTAGACGAAGATCTTTCCGTCGCCGATCTTTCCATTGCTCGCGGCATCGCGAATCGTTTCGATGGCGCGCTCGACCATCTCGTCGGCGACGGCGATTTCCACTTTGGATTTCGGCAGGAAGTCGACCACGTACTCGGCGCCCCGATAGAGTTCCGTGTGCCCCTTCTGCCGTCCGAAGCCCTTGACCTCGGAGACGGTCATGCCGTGCACGCCGGCCCGCGAGAGTGCTTCGCGGACGTCATCGAGCTTGAACGGCTTGATGATCGCGGATATCAGTTTCATTCCTGGTGTCTCCATTTTTCGTTTCCAGTCCGTAGTGCAGACGCTCGCGCATGTCAGAACGCCAGCGTCCAGCCGAGCCAAAGGTTCGGATCGCCGTCGGTTGCCACCGCCTCGCTGCGGCCACCGTTGGTCTGTTCGTAATTCAGGCTGAACGTGCCGAACTGATCCAGACCGCGATTCAGCGCCAGCCCCCAATGGGTGTATGAAAGCGAGGTGCCGGCGGCAGGATTGCCGTCGTCGTCGAAGTCGTAGTAGCCGGCGAACGCGGTCAGCGAGAATTTCTCGAGCGGAACGGGCACGTCGATGCTCAGGCTGTAGTAGAAGTCGCCGGTGTCGAACGCCGCCGGACCGTCGACCTCGCCCCAGTACGTTCCGGCCACGCTCGCCGAAACCGGGCCGTAGCCGAGTCCGACGTAGGCCTCGGCATAATCGAGGTCGCCGCCCCCGGGGAAGAGGTAGTAGATGGTCCCGATGTCCCAGCGGATGCCGGTGTCGCCGAATTCGCCGCCGTGGCCGGCGTAGAGATCGACCTCGGCATCTTCCTTGCCGCCGAAGTCGACGTTCGAAAGCCACGTGCCAACGTACAGGCCCGATTCGTGGGCATAGTCGAGGCCGCCCTGCACGGCCGCCGAATCATCGGTCTGGGTCACGCCGCGAAACAGGTAATTGCTGACCACCCCGACGTTGGCATCAACCTGCGCGAACGCCGTGCCGGTACCGCAGGCGAACAGGCCGGCGAGCACTATGGCGGTCCAACCGTGTCCAAACACGGGCCTCGCTGAAGCATGCATTCTCCAACCCTCCATCCGGCGTCGCACGGAATCGACGCTGCTGTACCTCGCACGGCCCGGTCTATCGGGGCCGCGCCCTCGCCGGATGCACTACAGGTTTCGTGCCAACAGGGAAGAAGGCTTGAAGATCAGGGGTTTGCGAAAGAAAGGGCGGGTCGGTGCGAGTGGAATTGCACCGCAAGCGTGCGCGAGAACGGGTCGTTGCACCGGCAAGGTGCAAACTCGCGATCTGCGCCGGAAAAAAGAAAAATGAGAAAAAAGAAAGGCCCCGCAGGTGGCGAGGCCTTTCGATGCTTCCTCTGAAGCGGTTTTGCTCAGACCGGCGTGACGTTCGCGGCCTGGGGACCCTTCGGGCCTTCCTGCAGTTCGAACTCGACCTTCTGTCCTTCAGCCAGCGACTTGAAGCCCGAGCCCTGAATCGCGCTGAAATGCACGAACACGTCGGAACCACCATTGTCCTGGGAGATGAAACCGAAGCCCTTGGCGTCGTTAAACCACTTCACGGTACCTGTAACCATTTTCTTAACTACCTTTCCATTGAAACGAGAGATTTGCTGCCGCATGCACCGGAAACCGGTGCTGCACGGTCTCGGAGAAATTCAGAAGGGACGCTCGTCTTGATTTCGGGTTCCTGCCGTTTCTTCCACTGCCCTGCAACGCGGCGTTTGGCACTATACGCCCTTTTCGCGGCAAAAGCGAGCGCAGCGTCGATGAATTTCAGAATGCAGTCGCGCTGCGTTCAGCGGCCGGAGAACCCGCCCGGAGCCCGCCGTGTCAGAATCGGAGCCCGGTTTGTTTCCGGGAGTCCCGGTTGTTCGCCGAACTGATTCCTGCCATCGCAAGGATGACGCGCCTGTGGGCGCAGGCGGCGATATCGCCGGTGACCGAATGCCGGCGGCCACTGGTCGCATTGCTGATGGTGCTGGCCTGGCCGCTGTTCTGCCTCCTGCAGCTTGGGCACTGGCTCGGTTTCCTCATCGACGAGATTCTGTTCCGCGGCTGGCGCCGTGTCGAGGTACGCGAGCCGCTGTTCGTGCTCGGCCCGCCGCGTTCGGGCACAACCCACCTGCACCACGTGCTGTCGCGCGACGAGAACACGACCACGTTCCGGATGTGGGAATGCCTGTTCGGCCTTTCGGTCACCGGCCGCAAGCTGCTGCTCGGTCTCGGCCGGCTCGACCGCGCGCTGGGCCGGCCGCTGGGCAGGGCGGGCGGCTGGTTCGGGCGGCGCTTTCTGGCCGGCATGGACGATGTCCACCCGTTCTCGCTGAACGCCCCGGAGGAAGACTTTCTCGCGCTGATGCCTGCGATGCAATGCTTCATCCTCGTGGTTGCGTTCCCGCGCGCCGAATGGCTGTGGCGGACCGCGCGGCTCGACGAGGCCGTCGACGCCGCCGCGCGCAGGCGGCTGATGCGCTTTTACCGCGCCTGCGTCCGGAAGCACTTGTACGTCCACGGAACCGACCGGCGCTTGCTGTCGAAGAACGCTTCGTTTTCCGGCATGGCCGAAGCGCTGCTCGAGACGTTTCCGGACGCGCGCATCATCGCCTGCACACGCGATCCGAAGAAGACCGTGCCGTCGCAACTGAGCGCCATCCGGCCGGGCCTGAACGCGGCCGGATTCGATCGTGTGCCCGAGGTGTTGCGCGACCGCTTCGTCGAACTGCTGAAGTTCTATTATCTGCATCTGGAGCGAACGGCGCGCGCGCGGCCAGGGCAGGTCGTCGTCGTCGACAATGCCGCGCTGCACGGCGATCTTCACCGCACCGTCGCCGATGCGCTCCAGGCGCTCGGGCTCGGGCTCGACGATGCGTTCGCGCGCGCACTGGCCGACCTGGACCGGGCGTCGCGCGGGTTCTCGTCGGTGCATGCCTACACGCTGGAGGAGTTCGGATTGACGGCCGAAGAAATCGAGGAGCGCTTCGCCGAGGTCTACCGCATCCGCCGGTTCGGCCGGGTGGGGCGTTCGGCCGCCGGCAAAGGCGACCATGGCGACGGACCATAGCGATGACTGATTCGGCCGCGGTTCCGCGCGTGCGCGTCGCGTTCGTTTCCGACTCGATGCCGGAACGCAATGGCGTCGGCGCCTATTACACCGACCTGATCGAACAACTCGACGAGGTCAGCGATTCCGGCGGCTTCGAATCGATCTTCCTGTGCCCGGGCCGCGAGGCCGGCGGCCGCCTGCATTTCCCGCTTCCGGGCGACACGACGCAAAAGGTGTTCCTGCCGTCGCCGCGGCGTTTCGGTGGCGTCATGCGGCGGCTCGAGCCCGACGTCGTCGTCGTCGCCACGCCCGGCCCGTACGGCATGCTGGGCGTGCGCTGGGCGCGCAAGCTCGGCGCGCGGCTGATCGTCGGTTTCCATACCGATTACGCCGGCGTCACCGACCTGTACGGCGCCTCGCTGCTCAAGTGGCTCAGCCGCGGCTACTTTCGGCGTATCGACCGGTTGATGTTCCGCAAGGCCGACCACGTGCTGGTCAACACCGCGCCGATGATCGAGCAGGCCCGGCGCATTGGTGCGCGCGAGGTCAGCCGCATCGGCACGCTGGTGCCCCGGGTATTCCTGACCACGCCGCTGGTGCCGCCGCGCGAGACGTTCGGCCGGGTGCTGTTTGCCGGTCGGCTGGCGCCGGAGAAGCGCCTGGACCGGCTGATCGGGGCGGCCGAAAGACGTCCGGAGTTGCAATTCGCGATCGCCGGCGACGGCCCGCTGAAGAACGATGTCAGGACGGCTGCCGGGCGGTTGCCCAACCTCGAATACCTGGGCTGGCTGGGACGCGAGACGCTGCTCGGCGAAATCGATGCCTCCGACGCGCTGGTACTGCCGTCGGAGTTCGAGTCGTTCGGCAATGTCGCGCTCGAGGCGATGGCCCGGTGCCGGATCGCACTCGTGACCCGGACCTGCGGCATTGCCGACTGGACCCGGCTGGCCCGTCACATGGTCGTGTTCGACCTCGACGAACCGCTGGACGAGGTGCTGGCCGGCACCGCGAACCGGCCGGCACGCGAGCGGATCGCGCTCGCCCAAGGCGCCTGCGAGGTCGCGCGTGAGCTCAACCGGACCAGCCTCCGGCAGTGGGTCGAACTGCTCGCGCCCGGTGCCGGGTTCGAGGCGGCCGACTGAGCAGATGAAGCTGCTGGTCTCGATCCACGACGTGACGCCCGCGACGCTGGACCGGGTCGGCGTGATCTTCGACCGGCTGCGGCGTGCCGGCCTGCTGCCGGTCACGCTGCTGGTCGTGCCGGGTGCGCGCTGGGACGAGGCCGGGCTGGCGCGCCTGCGCGAACTGTTCGCCGCCGGCGCCGTGCCGGCCGGACACGGCTGGCACCACCGGGCGAGGTGCATTCGGGGCATCCGGCACCGGCTGCACGCGGCGCTGATCTCGCGCAACGCAGCCGAGCACCTGGCGCTGTCGCGGCGCGGCATCCTGCGTCTGATGGAGCGCAATCATCGCTGGTTTAGCGACCACGATCTGCCGGTGCCGAGCCTGTACGTCCCGCCAGCCTGGGCGATGGGGCCGGTGCCGCGGCGCTTTCTCGACCGCCTGCCGTTCGCGCGCTACGAGACGCTGGCGGGCGTCTACGACGCGCCGTCGAAGCGCTTCGTCCGGCTGCCGATGGCCGGGTTCGAGGCCGACACGGCGCCGCGCGCCGCGTTCGTCCGGCCGTTCAACGCGCTCAACCGGGCGCTGGCGCGGGTCTCGGGCCGGCCGTTGCGCCTGGGTATCCACCCAGATGATTTCGACCTGCGGCTGGCCGGCGACCTGGAACGAGCGCTGGCCGCCGGCGGCGAGGCGCTGGACTATTCGGTGCTCGGGGCCGCTTCCAGCCCGGCCTGAAGCCAGCGGTTGAGGTCTGCGGCCGCTTCGGGAGCCAGCCCGCCGGTGCGCATCAGCGCGTCGATCAGTTCGGCATCGGTCGGCGGCGTCGGTTCGTCGAGCAGTCCGGCTTCGGCAAACTGTTGTTCGAGTTCGTCGGTCTTTTTCCTGAAGAACCCGCTGACGTCGCCTTCACGCAACGCTTCGATCAGCGCGCGCGCGTCGCCGCCCAGCCGCTCGTTGAGCGCCAGCACCTTGTCGATGAACTTGTCGGACACCGCATCGGACTCGCGGAGCATCATCGGATCGACGGGCTTGCGGTGGCCGCGTCGCCAGCGCGCCAGCCAGGCCTCGGCGCCGTCCGCGCGCCGGTCCAGGGTCTCGGCGGCGCCGGCTTCGATGCCGAGCTCGAGCCCCAGCTCGCGCGCGTGACGCAAGGTGCCGAGGGTCTCGATGCCGAGCAGGCGCAGCCGGTTCAAGTCCGCGAGGCGGTCGCGGCCGACGTGGAACAATGCGACGCGGTCGGCCGGCTGCCATGGATCGATCGGCCGGATGCCGGCCTCGCGTGCCCAGTCGGCCGGGGGCAGGGCGGGGTCGGGGCAAACCGGCTCGGGTGCGGGAGCGAACTCGAACGCCTCGCCGTCGGCCCCGGCCAGCTCGACGACCGCCGGCGCCGGTTTACCCGCATATCGCCGCCAGGCCTCGGCGTCGGCGGGCTGCGACGACAGGTAGATGATCTGGCGCCCTTCGGCGCGGATCGCCTGCAGGGCCTCGACCACGGCCCGGTAGCGGCGCGGGTCGGTGGTCGCCAGCACTTCGTCGAGAAACACCGGCAGCTCCGGGCCGTCGCGCTCGGCCCGCTCGATCCAGGCCAGCCTGAGCGCCAGCAGCAACTGGATGCGGGTCGCGGTCGACAGCTCGGCCAGCGGGTGGCGGTTGCCGGTCTCGCGGTCGTGGGCGCTGAATTCCCGGCCGTCGAAATCCAGCTCGTGACGGCCGCCCGTCATCCGGCCGAGCAGTTCCCGCGCGCGCTCAAGCAGCGGCGGGCGCTCTGCCTGCTCGTGGCCGGTCCGGGCGCGCTCGAGCAGGAAGCGGCCGGCGGCCGCGTCGCGATGGGCCTCGAGCGCGTCTTCCAGTGCCACGCGCAGACGCTCGCGTTCGGCCAGCAGTCCGTTCAGGCGGTGTTCCTGCAGCGCCTGGTCGCGCTCCATCTCGATGCGCGTGATGTCCTCGGCCAGCGCGTCGGCCTCGGAGGCTTCGCGCCCGACGTCGTCGGCCAGTGCGTCCAGCCGGGCGACGTCGCCGGTTTCGACGATTTCGAGCAGTTCGACGTCGTCGGCCAGCGCCGCGCGGTGGTCGTTGCGATTGCGCTTCAGGCCCGCAATCTGGTGCTGAAGGTCCCGATACGCCTCCAGCGAGGCGACCCGATCGGCCAGCAGCGCAGCATCGTCCGCGTTCAGACTGGCGCGCTCGAGGATGCGTTCGCGTTCGGTCTCCAGATCGCGAAGCTCGCCTTCGAGCTGGCGCAGGCGTTTTTTGCATCCCGCGGCGCGTTCGTCGAACTGCGCGGCCTGCCGGAGTACGCGGGCCAGTTCGCTGCGCAGCGCCGCCAGCCGCTCGGCATCGATCTGGTCGGGCACCGGCTGGCCGCTGTCGGCGAACTGCTCGGCCAGCGCGTCGGTGCGACGGTCGATCTCCGCCTCGATCTCCGTCAGCCGCGCGCGCTCTGTGGCAAGCCGGGTCGCGGCGCAATCGGCGTTGGCGAGCGCGCGCAGCCGCAGCAGGCCGCGCGTGGATTCGGCCCATTCCGGCGCGATGCCCAGTTCGCGGCAATGATCGGCCAGCGCATCGCGCGCCCGCTCCAGCGCCTCGGCGGCGCGGTCGCATTCGGCCCCGAGTTCGCCGGCGCGCCGGCGCCGGGCGCGGATGTCGAGCAGATCCCGGCGTTCGGCCTCCAGTTCGTCGAGCCGCGTTTCCACCACATCCGGACTCCAGGCGCCGGGTGCGTCGAGGTCGTGCGGCCAGCGAGACTGCAAGCGCGACACGCGCCATGCACGCACGCCGAGCGCGAACAACTGCGTGAGCGGAACGGCCGCGGCCACCGCGAGAAGCCGGGCAAGTTCATCCAGGGCGGGCTGGCGCCAGGCCCACGCAGCGCCGGCGCCGACGGCGACCAGCAACAGCGACCAGGTCACCCAGGCCGCCGGGCGGGCCGGCCCGGTGCGCAGCCAGTCGCGCAGCGCGGCGACCGCGCGTGCCAGTTGCTCGTCCCGCCTCGCCAGACCGTTTTCGAATTCCGGCAGATCGTTGACCAGGACTGCTCGCCGGGTCTCGATCCCGGCCACGTGGTCGCGGGCCCTTCCGACCTCTTCGGCAAGCGCCTCGAGCCGGTCCAGCGCTTCGTCGTTCAGTGCCGGAAAGGTTTCGGGATCGATTGCGCCGGCCTGGCGACGGGCGTTTTTCAATTCGGTTTCGGCGGCCTGGACCTCGACCCGCGTTTGTTCGCGCTGCTGCTCAAGGCGCGACAGCGCGCGCTGCGCCTCGTCCAGCGTTTCGGCAAAAGGCGCGAGCGCGTCGGGATCAACGCTGCCGAGCCTTGCGCGTTCGGCACGCGCCTCGTCCAGCGCGCCGCGCTCGTCGCGGATCTGGCGTTCGAGCTCGGCGCGCCGCCGGTCGATGCGCGTCATCCGCTCGACTTCGTCGCCGTTCAGCCGGGCCAAAGCGTCCGGGTATTCGGCCAGCGTCGCTTCGGCGGCGGCGAGTTCGCGTTCGGTTGCGAGCAGTTGACGCGCCCGGTCGATCGCGTAGACGCGGCGTTGCGCGCGCCGCGCCCGGTCGCGCCGGTCGCGCAGCGCCTCGAGCCGGTCGACCTCGTCGGCCAGGTCGGTCTGGCGTCGCTCGAGCACCGCGACTTCGCCCCGGGCAGCGGCCCATTCGCCGGCGAGCTTGCTCGGGCGGCTCGGAGTTTCGAACGGCGCCGCGCCGAGTACGGCATCGACGTCCAGCCCGCCGGCCAACGCGCGCCGGAGCTGGTCCGACAGCCGGTCGCCGGTCGGATCGAGACTCGGCTCGATCAGGTCATCGGCGCGAATCAGGAAGGCGCCGAGGCTCTCCGGACCGGGCCAGTCGGGCCGTGCGATCGCGTCGCCGCCTTCCAGCCAGCTCCGTGCCGCGCCAAACGCGTGACCGGTGATCCGGCGCTTGCCGTCGCGGAACACGGCCTCGATTTCGACTGCCGCATGCGCCGGGTGCGGATCGAGCAGCAGTGCGAGCGCGCGCAGAAGGCTGGTCTTGCCCGAGGCGTTCGGACCGATGACGACGGTGACGCGCTCCGGATCGGGTTCGAACCTCAACGGGCCGGGCAGGCCCGGAAGTCGCCGAATGTCCAGCCGCTCCAGCTTCATCGGCGCTGCGCGACCAGGCGGTTCAGGGCGCGCCGTCCGGCCCGGAGCAGTCTCGCTGCCACGGCCTGGTCGGATTCGCGGTCGGCCAGCGCCGTGAATTCGCGCGCCGCGGTCGCGGCTTCGATACGTGTACGCGCATCGCGGATCAGCGCGCGCTTTTCGGGGCCGTCCGGGCCCTCCAGCGCCAGCAGGTCGCGCGCCAGCCACCCGGCAGGGTCGGGTTCGCGCGCCAGCGCGGCCAGATCCGTCGGGACTCGGCAATCGACATCGATGCGGTGGACGAATACCTGGCACCCGGCTTCGTCGAACACCGGCCGCTCCTGCTGGAGTCGCTCGGCCTCGGCCGCGATTCGTTCGGCAGCTTCGTGTTCGCCGCCCAGCCGGACCCGCAGCCCGAGCACGTCGGGCACTGCCGCCAGTTTGCGCCGCGCCTCGAGCCGGCCGCGCGCTGCCTGGACGATCGCGCCGTCGAGTGCGGCCGGGTCGGCAAGCGTCGCGACATCGATCTCGAGTTTGTCATAGCCCAGTGGCGCCAACGCAAGCTGGTGTACGCGCACGTGGTCGTCCTCGTTCTCGACCAGCCAGGGTCCGCGCAAGCCGGTCTCGCTTGCGCGCAGCGCGGTGATCGAGCCAAGATAGCCGATAGGCCGGTCGTGGGGCCCGCGCTGAGCATTCAGACCGGGCTGGTGGATGTGTCCGAGCAGCCACGCATCGACCGGCGCGGCCTCGAGTTCGGCACGCGCGACCGGCGCGTAGACGCTGTCGCGCGCGTCGAGATCGCAATGCAGCAGGCCGATGACCGGACGTTTGTCGAGCTCGTCGGGCAGGGCGTCTGCCAGCGGCGAGCGCGCCACGCGGGTGCGCGGGAATGACCACCCGAGAATGGTCGCCTCGGCGATCCGGTGCGCCTGCCAGTAGCCGCCCCGGCCCAGCAGGGTCAGGCCGGGAACCGCGTCGGCCAGGCGCGGCAGTACCCGCGTGTCGTGGTTGCCGGCCACGGCGGCCACAGCGATCCCGGCCTCGAGCAGCCTTTCGATGCCGGCCCGGAGTTCGGAGTAGCCGCTGAAGAAGTCGCGCTCGCTCTCGACCACGTCGCCGGCCAGCAGCACGCCGTCGACTTCGAGCTCGAGTGCACGCTCGACGGCCCGGCGCCACGCGACCTCCGGTCCGAGTTCGGCGGCCTGCGCCGCCAGCGTCTCCGGCAGCGCTACCGGCAGGCGACCCAGGTGCATGTCGCCGATCGCGAGCAGTTTCATTGCCCCCACTCCGGCCTTCCCCGCCAAGCGGGGGAGGGTGTGGGAAAGGGCGCCGCCGGAAGCCGCCGGAAACCACCGCAGCAGTTTTTGAGGCCGGTTCTAGCCATGGCAGTGCCGGTTGGCATGTCCGCAATCCTCGCCGTCGGCCGGTTCCGGCTGCAGCGTGGGGTGATCGATGCCGAAGCGCTCGAACAGCATTTCGTTGAGCCGGCCGAGCAGGTCCGGCCAGTTGTCGAGGTCGGCGAGCACGACGTGGGCCGACAGCGCGACCCGGTCGCTGCTGATCTGCCAGATATGCAGGTCGTGAATCTCGAGCACCTCGTCGAGGTCGGTCATCGCGCCGCGCACATGCTCCAGGTCCAGCGCCGCCGGCACGCGTTCCATGACCACGCCGAGCCCGGTCCGGATCAGCCGCAGCGCCGCGATCAGGATCAGCACGCAGATGAACAGCGACAGGATCGGGTCGATCGGCGTCCAGCCGGTCAGCAGGATGACCGCGCCCGAGGCCAGTGCCGCGACCGAACCGAGCAGGTCGCCGATGACGTGCAGGATCGCGCCGCGTACGTTGATATTGTCGCCGGCGCCGCCGCCGTGCAGCACCCGGAGCACCGCCAGGTTGATCACCAGCCCGATCGCCGCCACGGTCAGCACGGCGGCACCGCGGACCTCGACCGGGTTCTGGAACCGGTCGATGGCGTTGAATAGGATCATTGCAACCAGTCCGAGCATCACGGCGCCGTTGGTCAGCGCCGCGATGACCTCGGCGCGGCCGTGTCCCCAGCTGTGCCACTGGTCGGCCGGCCGGGTCGCGATCCACGCCGCGAGTGCGGCCAGGCCCAGTGCAGTCGAGTCGGTCAGCATGTGCCCGGCGTCGGCCATCAGCGCCAGCGAGCCGCCCCACCAGCCGACGATGAACTCGACCGCCGCGAACGTCAGCGTCAGCAGCAGCGCGCCGCGCAGCGCCCGGCCGCCGCCGGAGTCGTGGCTGTGGTGGTCGTGCTGGTACATGCGGTTAGCTTAACGCGCCGCCGCGCACGCCGTCATTCAGGAAGAACCGCTACGCGCACCCCCGGCGCCATTTCGTCTCGCACGCCGTGGCGCCGATTGCCGCTATAGTCGAGGCTTCAATACCCGGAAATCCCAGGACTCCCGATGTGTTCCATCCTCGGCATTCTCGATATCCGTAGGAGCCTGCTTGCAGGCGAACCAGACAAAAGCGCTTTGCGCGCGGAAGTACTGGCGCGGTCGCGCCGGCAGCGCCACCGCGGGCCGGACTGGAGCGGCGTGTACGAGGACGAGCGCACCATCCTGGCCCACGAACGGCTGGCCATCGTCGACCCGGCCGGCGGCGCGCAGCCGATCTGCGGCCGGGAGGCGGGCGATACCGCGCCGGCGGTGCTGGCCGTCAACGGCGAGATCTACAACCACCTCGAACTGGAACGGGCGCACGCGCCCGGCTACCCGTTCCGCACCGGTTCGGACTGCGAGGTCATCCTCGCGCTGTACGAGCAGATGCAGCCCGGCGCGCTGGCGCGCTCGCTCAACGGCATCTTCGCGTTCGTGCTGTGGGACCCGGCCCGCGACCGCTACCTGGTCGCGCGCGATCCGATCGGCGTCATGCCGCTGTACTGGGGCCGGGACTCCGAAGGCCGGCGCGTCGTGGCCTCGGAAATGAAGGCGCTGCACGATCTGTGCGACGAGTTCGAGATCTTCCCGCCCGGCCACGTCTACGATTCGGCCGACGATTCTCTGATGCGCTATTACGACCCGCCGTGGCGCCACCAGGTCCCGGCCGGCATCGCCGATGAGGACGAGGCGGTCGCGGCGCTGACCGAAACGCTGGAGGCGGCCGTGACCCGCCAGTTGATGTGCGACGTGCCCTACGGCGCGCTGCTGTCGGGCGGGCTGGACTCGTCGGTCATCGCCGCGCTGGCCGCGCGCCACGCCGCCCGACGGGTCGAGGCCGGTGAGGCCGAACCGGCCTGGTTTCCGCGCCTGCACACGTTCTCGGTCGGGCTCGAAGGAAGTCCCGACGTGAAGGCGGCCGGGATCGTCGCCGAGCATATCGGCTCGGTGCACCACGCGTTCACCTACACGATCCAGGAAGGGCTGGACGCGCTCGACGACGTGATCCGGCACCTCGAGACCTTCGATGTCACGACCATCCGCGCGTCGACCCCGATGTTCCTGATGGCCCGCCGGATCAAGGCCATGGGCGTCAAGATGGTGCTGTCCGGCGAGGGTGCCGACGAAATGTTCGGCGGGTATCTCTACTTCCACAAGGCGCCGAACGCAGACGAATTCCACTACGAGACGGTGCGCAAGCTCGATGCGCTGCACCAGTTCGACTGCCTGCGCGCCAACAAGTCGATGGCGGCCTGGGGCGTCGAGGCGCGGGTGCCGTTCCTCGACAACGAAATGCTCGACGTCGCAATGCGCATCGACCCCAGGCTGAAGATGACCGGCGAGGGGCGGATGGAAAAATATCTTCTCAGGCGCGCATTCGCCCACCTGCTGCCCGATGAGATCACCTGGCGGCAGAAGGAACAGTTCTCCGACGGCGTCGGCTACGGCTGGATCGACGCACTGCGCGATCACGCCGCCGCGCGTGTCGGCGACGCCGACCTGGCCGCGGCCGAAGAACGCTTCCCGGTCCATCCGCCGCAAACGAAGGAGGCGTATCTCTACCGCTCGATGTTCGTGGCGCATTTCCCCGAAGCCGCGGCCGTCGCAACCGTGCCGGGCGGGAAGTCGATCGCCTGCTCGTCGCCGGCCGCTCTGGCCTGGGATCCGGAATTCGCCAGCCGGGCCGACCCGTCGGGGCGGTCGGTGGCCGGCGTGCACCGGGCCGCCGAGTAAACGCAGGCGCGTCGTCGCGGCCGCCCCGAACATGCGTTACCGTAACCCGTCATGAACGAGATTTCGAAATCGGTCATCCGCGGCTGGCAGTGCGTCGGCTGCGGCAAGGTCGAGGCACCGCAAGCGTGCGTCGGCATCTGCCAGGACCGCGCCGTCGAACTGCTGCCGGTGGACGTCCACCTACGGGCCGTCGAACGCCATGCGGAACTGGCCGACGATTACCACAGGTTGCGGAATTTCGTCTGGCAGGCGGCCCACACCACGCCCCGCGAAGGCCGCTGGCAGGCCGGGTTCGAGGCACTGCAGCGCGCCGCCCGACAGCTGCTTGACGACATTCCGAATCGGCCGGCCGGCTAAGCAGTCGATGCGGCCCGGGTTTCAGCTTGCGTAGATCGGATTAGCGAAACGTAATCCGACGCTTCAGCCCCATAGCTTGCGTAGGTCGGATTAGCGAAGCGTAATCCGACGCTTCAGCTGCAATCGAGCTTGTGCAGCAGCCCGTCGCCCAGCGCGTAGAGCATGCCCTCGATCTCGATCTCGTCGCCGCGGGCCCGGGCGGCCTGGACGATCGGGTTTTCGGCAATCAGCGCCACGCTGCGCGCGACGTTGAGCTCGGCCAGCCGGTCCAGTCGCCGTTGTTCGTCTTCGATTCCGGACAGGGCCTCGCCGTGCCGGCGGTAGAGCTGCCGGACCGGCGCCAGCCAGTGATCGACCAGCCCGTGGTCGCAGCCCTCGGCGGCGGCCCTGACCCCGCCGCAGCCGGTATGCCCGCAGACGACGATACGCCGGATGCCCAGCGCGTTGATGCCGAACTCGAGCACGCCGAGCAGGCCCATGTCGTCGGGGTGCACGATGTTGGCGATGTTGCGATGGACGAACAGCTCGCCCGGCGGCGACCCGGTCAATACCTCGGCCGGCACGCGCGAATCGGCGCAGCCGATCCACAGGTATTTCGGCGTCTGCACCTCGGCCAGTCGCGAGAAGTAATCCGGCGAGCTTTCGAGCTGCTGCTCGGCCCACTTTCGGTTGCGGCGAATCAGGTCTTCGGGCATCGGTGTTGCACGGCGTGGGATTCGCCGCGATTGTAGCGGAAGCCGTGCAATCCACCGTCTTCCCCGACTTGAGCCGGGACCCAGCGGCACAACACACCAACTTCCCGGACTCCAAACCCACCGTCTTCCCGGACTTGATCCGGGACCCAGCGTCTTCAAAGTGCGCGCTGAACTGTACCGACTTTACCGGGCAGGTGAGGCCGGCGAGCGGTTGCTCACGGGCGTGGATGGCGTTGCGGGTCAGGCCGCGTCCCGGTGGGTGACTTCTGATAGCCGCACGGGGGCTCGAGTGAGAACAGCGCATCGCCGATCGGCTGTTCGAACTCGAACCGCCGGATCCCGACGGGAGTTGGCCTTCGACGAGCTCCGGGCCCGGACGCAGGTCGACGCCCGGCAGCCGAAGTCGCTCCGGTTCAGGCGCAAGCGCCGGGCGGGCGATCGGGTATGCTTCCGGGATGGCCCGGGTGTTGGTTCTACAACATGTCGCGGCTGAACCGCTGGGCGTGCTCGATCCGATGCTGCGCCGGGCCGGTCACCGCATTCGCTACGTCAACTTCGGCCGCGATCCGGCCGCAGAGCCGCGCCTGGACCGCTACCAGGCGTTGATCGTGCTGGGAGGCCCGATGCAGGTCGGCGATTCGATGCCGCACCTGGCGGTTGAATGCCGTCTGCTCGAACAGGCGCTGAAGAGACAAGTGCCCACGCTGGGCATCTGCCTGGGCGGACAGTTGCTCGCCCACGTGCTGGGCGCGCGGGTCGGTCCGTGCAGACCGCCGGAGATCGGCTGGTACAGGTTGCACCCCGCGCCGGGCGCGCGGGACGACCCGGTGATGCATCCGCTGACCGTGCCGCGCCCCGTTTTTCAGTGGCACCACTGGGATTTCGACTGCCCGAGCGGCGCAGTCGATCTCGCGCACAGTGAGGAGAGTGGCTGCCAGGCGTTTCGCGCCGGTTCGGATGCATGGGCATTCCAATTCCACCTGGAACTCGACGAGCGCCTGATCCGACGCTGGCTGACCCTGGATTATTATTGCGAAGACCTGTCCTCATCGGGCCTGAAGCGGACGCCGGAAGACATTCGGGCGGCCACCCACGACCATCTGCCGCGAACGCTGCGACTCGCAGACGAAATCTTCGGCAACTGGCTCGGCCGGCTCGAGGCGCCCCGGCAACGCATCGTGCTGAGTTCGAGGTAGATTCCAGGGAGCCGCCATGAGTCGATCGAACAGGACAGTGCGTCGAAACCCGCGCGGGGCCGTTGCCGCGACCGTTGTCGCGACAATTGTCGCGATCATGGCCGCCGCGTTCGTTATCAACGCCGCCAATGCAACGGAGCCTGCCATGCCTGCACCCGACGGATATTCGGACCTGGTCGAACTGTTCGGTGAGTGGCGGGCATTCGAATCGCCGCCGCTGAAAGACGGCGCGCCCGACTACACGGCCGGGCGCATGCGGGCTGTACGCACCGGCATCGAGGATTTCGACCGGCGCCTGAACGCGATCGATACCGACGCCTGGCCGGTGGCCAACCAGGTCGACTGGCACTTGCTGCGCGCCGAGATCAACGGGCTGGATTTCCACGTCCGCGTGCTCCGGCCCTGGGCGCGCGATCCGGCCTTCTACCAGACGGTCTGGACCTACCAGAGCGATACGCCGGCCCACGAAGGGCCGACTCATCATCGGCTGCTTGAACTGTGGACCTATGAGTTCCCGCTTTCGGCCGATGAACAGCGGCGGCTGCGCGACGACCTGGCCGTGATTCCGCCGTTGCTGACGCAGGCGCGGTCCAATCTGACCGGCAACGCACGCGATTTGTGGGTCAGCGGAATCTACAATCTCCGGCAGCAGGCCGAGGATCTCGAGGCGCTGCGCGCGCGGCTTGCCGGAGACGTCCCGGCAGACCTGCGCGCGGCGCTCGGTGCCGCGATCGAGGCGACCCGTGCCTTCGTCCTCTGGCTGGAGGAACAAGCCGGCGACAAGACGGGGCCGTCCGGGATAGGCATCGATGAATACTCCTGGCATCTGCAGCAGGTCTGGTACGTGCCCATGACCTGGGCCGACGAGAAACGGCTGCTCGAACGCGAACTGCGCCGCGCCTGGTCCGCACTCAAGCTCGAGGAACATCGCAACCGCGAGTTGCTCGAGCTGAAGCCGGCCGACGACCCGGCCGGCTTCGACGCGCTTGCCCGGGCCTCGGCCGACCGGCTGATGGACTTCCTGCGCGAGCAGGAAATCCTGCGGGTCGAGCCGTGGATGGACAGTGCGTTGCGCGAACATCTCGGTGAATACATTCCGCCGGAGAGGCGCAACTTCTTCACCATCGGCGCGCACCTGGACCCGACGCCGCTGTACACGCATTTCTACCACTGGTTCGATTTGGCGCGGATGCGCGAGGAGCCGCATTCCAGTCCGCTTCGGCAGCAACCGTTGCTGTTCAACATCTTCACCAGCCGGACTGAAGGCATGGCCACCGCGTTCGAGGAGCTGACGATGCAAGCGGGGCTGCACGACGATCACCGGCGTGCCCGCGAGATCGTCTGGATTCTGCTGGCCCAGCGCGCCGCACGCGGACTCGGTTCTCTGGACGCGCACGCCAACCGCAAGACCATGACCGGGGCGGCCGAATTCCACGCTCGGTGGACGCCGCGTCAATGGATGAACCGCGACCTGGAGCAGATCGACGCCGGCGATTTCGACGCGCAGGACGACGAGGACTACAGCGCCCGCATGAACCTGCTGGCATTCGAGCAGCAGCTCTACCTGCGCCAGCCCGGCTACGGCACCAGTTACGTGACCGGTAAGTATCAGCTCGACCGGATGATCAGCGTCTACGCGCGGCAGAAGATGGAGCAGGGCGGGGAATTCGTGTTGTCGGAATTTTTCGAGGCGTTCAACGCCGCGGGCGTGATTCCGATGTCGCTGATTCACTGGCAGCTTACCGGTGACCGCAGCGGCATCGACACGATCACGGCGGCGGCGGATCGTCGATGAGCCGGACGCTGCTGCTACTGCGTCATGCCAAATCGAGCTGGGACGACCCGGATCTGGCCGATCATGACCGGCCGCTGGCGCCGCGCGGGGAACGCGCCGCACCGGCCATGGGCCGCCTGCTGGCCCGCTCGGGCCCGGTGCCGGCGTACGTGCTGTGCTCGAGCGCCGTGCGCGCCAGGCAGACGTGGGCGCATGTCGCGGCGCAACTGGCCGTCGAAATCGAGGTGCAATACGCCGAGGCCGTCTATCGGTCTGGACCGTCCGGGCTGACCGCCATGATCCAGCGCTTCCCCGAGGCCGCCGATCCGGCCATGATCGTCGGTCACAACCCGGTGATGCAGACGCTGGCCCGGCAGCTCACTCGCCCGGAGGACAGCCCGGAGCGGCGGCGACTGCTGAAGAAGTTTCCGACCGCGGCTCTGGCGCAGATCGAACTCGAGGTGTCCGGCTGGCGTGAAGTCAAGTCCGGCGCCGGGCGGCTGGTTCGATTCGTGCGTCCGCGAGACCTCGAATGATCATCGCGTCGGGACGAAACGGGATCGCCGGTGCTCCGGTGAAGAAATCGGACACCAGGGAACTCTGCATAACCCTTCGCGCGGGTTGTTCAAGGGTTCCTAGCGTCGCTGGTGACCATGGGTGCGGATGCTGGCCTCGGAGGTGGTTCGCCGAGTGGCCTGCAAGGTAGTGCGCGGCGTGGCCTCCGAGGTCGTGCGCGGCGTCGCTTCGGAGGCGATGCGCGCGGTGGCCTCGCCGCCCGGAGTTCGGGGGCTGGCCTCGCGGGTGGTCCGGCGCACGGTGCGAGGTCGGTCGGGGCGGCCCATGCTGTCGGTGGGGATCCGGCGCCGGGATTGTTCGGCCTGCCGCCGGGCGCGCGCGGCCGCCTCGAGGCGTGCCTGGCGACGCGCCTCGATGTATTCGCGGTTGCGTCCGACGATTGCGTCGAAGCGGTCGTCGACCGCGATCACGCTGAACGCTCCATCGGGTTCGTAGGGGTCGTTGCCCTGGTCACAGGGGCGATCGACAAAAACCGTGGTCTCACCATCCCGGCATTGGAAGATCTCGGCCCCGGCGGGAGCGCTGGTCATGCATAGTCCAATTGCGAGCAGCGAATACTTCATTACACAACACGACCAGAAAATTCGGGGCTTGCTTTCGTCGGAACCGCTTGTCCCGAATGGGTATCCGAGATCGCCGCCCAGTTGACGAACAGCTGTTTGTTCGGTGTGGTGCTCGAACAGTCGCTCGCCGGCCTGTTCGAGGACTCACGCGAGACCGATTGCGGCTTCATGCGTTATTTCAGCGCCGGCGGCGAGACCGAGATGACCCTGCAATGCCGCGAGCAGAAGCTGCTGGGCGACCATGCGAAGCTGGCGCTCGAGATCACGCACGAACCGACCTCGAACGCCATGTTCTCGCAGGCCGTCGTTCGCGACGACGCCGACGAGCCCGAAACGGAAGACGCCCCGGTCGTGCAGGAGCCCTGAGCCCGCCTTGTTCACCACCGTTGCTACTGCGGCGCCGCGAGCGCCGTCCGGCTACTGCGACGGCCCGGCCGCGCTGATGCCCGGCTGATTCAGCCAGTAGCCCTCGATCGATCCTCCAGATAGCGGGACCGGTTTCCCGGCCAGCGCCGCTTCGAAGCGGTCGATGACATCGTCGAAGCGGTCGGGCTGCGGGTAGAGCCTGAGCAGCCGGACGCCGCTGGCAGCCAGTTCGCCGGCCCGGGGCGCGAGATCCTGGATTGCCGCGCTCTGGACCTGGACGCCGTTGAGGTTGAGGAATTCCTCGCCTTCGCGCGTGGCCACGCGCTGGCCGTCGGGATGCTTCAGGCATTCGAATCGGCACTGGTCCTTGCCGCGTCCGACGGCGCGGGCGGTGAAGCAGCGCGCCGACCAGGCCAGCGGCAGCCGGCCCCAGGCGTGGTACTCGATCTCCGGCACACTCGAACCGGCGGCCCGGAGGTGCTCGACCAGCGACGTGAGCTGGATACGGCCGAGTTCGACCGGCAGCACCATCCGGAACATGCCCAGCCGCGACAGGTAGTCGACGGCCAGATGATTGTAGAGGTTGACGCCGGGCCCGGCGACGAACGGCAGCTTGCGTTCGGCCAGGTAATGGATCGCCGACATGTCGTTGGCCTCGACCGTGAACTCGCCGTTCTCGACCCAGCGCCGGCAGGCGCCGAGCTCGGAGGCGGCCTCGATCAGCGACAGCGTCGAGACGACGACCTCGTGGCCGGCCGCCGCCAGCTCGCGCCCGATCGCGAGCCAGTCGTCGCGGCCGAGTTCGCGCCGCTTGCTGCACACGGTCTCGCCCAGGTAGACGACCATCGGCGCCCGACCGGCAAGGTTTTCGTAGAACCGCTCGACCTCGGCGCGCGGCCAGAAGTACTGGATCGGGCCGATCGCGATCCGCAGGTCGGTCCGGCCGGCCGGCTCGCGCGCGGTCTGCAACGGATCTTCGGAACGCCGGGCGGCCTGCCTCATTGCCATGCCCTCTGGTAAGGGCCGAGCGTGACCTGACTGCCCTCGGACAGGCCGCTCAGGGTTTCGTGCCATTCGGGCTCGCTCGGCGGTGCATCGCAGCGCCCGAGCCGGTCGATCGCCTGCCGCCAGATGCGGGTGACCGCGCCGACGTAGGCCGGGCTGCGCTGGCGGCCCTCGATCTTGACCGCGGTGACGCCGCAGGCGGCGAGCTTCGGCAGCAGGTCAAGCGTGTTCAGGCTGACCGGTTCCTCGAGCGCGTGCAGGGTCCGGTCGCCGAGCCTGTAGCGGCCCTTGCACACGGTCGGGTAGCCGGCGCGTTCGTTCGGCGCGAAGCGGTCGATCAGAAGCCCGTTGAGCCTTACGCTGCGGCCCTCGGGCGTCTCGTCCCAGGCCACGGCCTCGGGCGGCGAGCACACGCCGTCGCAGTTCGGCGACTTGCCGGTCGCGAAGCTCGAGAGCTGGCAGCGGCCCTCGACCATGATGCACAGGCTGCCGAACGCGAATACCTCGAGCTCGACCGGAGCGGTCCGGGCCAGGTGCTCGACCTGTTGCAGCGCCAGCACGCGCGGCAGCACGGCGCGGCTGATGCCGAACTGTTCCCGGTAGAACGCCAGCGCCGCGGAGGTCGTCGCCGAGCCCTGCACCGACAGGTGGCGCCGGAGGTCGGGATAGTGCGTGGCGGCGTATTCGAGCACCGCCAGTTCGGCGATGATCAGCGCGTCGGCGCCGAGGTCCGAGGCACGGTCGACGGCATCGAAGGCCTGGCCGAGCTTTTCGCAGGTCGGGTAGGTGTTCAGCGCCAGAAAGATCCGGCAGTCGTTGGCGCGCGCGTGTTCGAGGCCGCGCGCAAGATCCTTCGGCGAGAAGTTCAGCCCGGGAAACGCGCGCGCGTTGGTCGTGTCGCGAAACCCGAGGTAGACCGCATCGGCGCCGTTGTCGACCGCCTCGATCAGCGCCGGCAGCGAGCCGGCCGGACAGACGAGCTTCATGTTCGCTCCCGGTTCCAAAACGCGCATTTTCGCCGGGATCGGGTACGGTCTTCGTTGATGGAGGTCAATCCTGTGAATCCGAGCCGCGTTCGAGAATCTGGCGGCAGAGCTGTTCGACGCGGGCCTCGATCTTCGGGTCCGGCACGGCCGGTTCGGGCCAGGCGCGGTCGGTCTCTCCCGCGATCTTGCGGGTCGCGTCGAGGCCGAGCTTGGAGCCCAGGCCGGCCACCGGCGAGGCGAAGTCGAGCACGTCGACCGGCGTGTTCTCGACCAGCATCGTGTCGCGGGCCGGGTCGGCGTGGTTGGCGATCGCCCACAGCACCTCGTCGGAATCGCGGATGTCGATATCGTCGTCGACGACGACGACGAACTTGCAGTAGGTGAACTGGCGCAGCCACGACCAGACGCCCATCATCACTCTGCGGGCATGACCCGGGTAGCGCTTGGCGATCGAGACCAGCGCGATCCGGTACGAACTCGCCGCCGGCGGCAGAAAGAAGTCGGCGATCTCGGGGAACGTGCCCTTGAGGATCGGCACGAACAGTTCGTTGAGCGCGGAGGCCAGCACCGACGGTTCGTCGTGCGGCGACTTGCCCATCCAGCTCCCCTGGTAGATCGCGTGCTCGCGCATCGCGATGCGCTCGACGGTCAGTACCGGGTAGTGGCCGGCGGCGTTGTAGTGGCCGGTGTGGTCGCCGAACGGGCCCTCCAGCGCCGTGTCGTCCGGGTGGATGAAGCCTTCGAGCAATATCTGGACGCCGGCCGGCACTTCGATGCCGGTCAGCGTCGCCGGCGCGACTTCGCTTCGGGCCCCGCGCAGCAGTCCGGCGAACTGCAGTTCCGACATCGTGTCGGGCACCGGCGAGACCGCGGCCAGCGTGGTCGCCGGATCGGCGCCGATGACGACGGCGACCGGGAACGGCCGGCCCGGGTGCTGCCGTTGCCATTGGGCGAAGTCCTGGGCGCCGCCGCGGTGGGCCAGCCAGCGCATGATCACGCGGTTGCGACCGATGACCTGCTGGCGGTAGATCGCCGCGTTGGTCCGGCGCAGCCGCTCGTTCCAGGTGTGCACCAGGCCGAGCGTGATCAGCCGGCCGGCGTCGTCGGGCCAGCACTGCTGGACCGGCAGTGTGCCCAGGTCGACGTCCGGTCCCTCGGCCTCGATCGGCCAGGGCTCCGGCCGCCGGCGCCGGCGCGGCGCGGTCAGCGCGATCTGGGCCAGCTCCGGCCAGTCGCGCAGCGATTCGGACAGCCCGCGCGGGAGCTTCGGATGATGCAGCCGGGCGAGCAGTTCTCCGAGCTCGGTCAGCGACGTCACCGGTCGGTCCGCGAGCACGGCCTCGATCCGGCGCCGGTGGCCGAACAGGTTCAGCAGCAGCGGCGTCCGACTGCCGACCGGGTTTTCCAGCAACAGCGCCGGGCCGTTGCCGGCCTGCACCCTGCGCGCCAGCGCGGTCGCCTCGAGCACCGGGTCGACCGGGTCCGGGACCCGCGCCAGATCGCCGCGCGACTCGAGAGCGTCGAGAAACGTGTTCAGATTCGAAAACGGCATGGGCGGCGGTCGGGAACCAAAGCGGTCAGTCTAGGCGCCGGCAACCGGGCGTTCTTTGCCGTCGGTCAAGTTTTGGCGTCAGGGACGATTACCTTGCCCGGATTGAGCAGGTTGTCCGGGTCCAGCGCGTGCTTGATCCGCCTGAGGACGTCAAGCTTGACCGGGTCGGTGCGGCGGGCGAGTTCGGCGATGCGGAGCTGGCCGATGCCGTGCTCGGCGGCGATCGAGCCGCGGCTGCGCACGACGAGGTCGAACACGATCCGGTTCAGCTCCGGCTCCAGCGCCATGAACGCCTCGTCGGACATCGCCTCGGGCCGGGTCAGGTTGAAGTGCAGGTTGCCGTCGCCGGCGTGGCCGAAGATGCACGGCCGGATGCCGGGCAGGCGCTGCTCGAGCCGGATGCAGGCCTCGTCGATGAAATGCGGGATCGACTCGGTCGGAATCGAGATGTCGTGCTTGACGCTCGCGCCGAACGGTTTCTGCGCCGGCGAGATGGCTTCGCGCAGACGCCAGAATTCGGCGGCCTGCGCGCGGTTGGCGGCGAGCGCCGCATTTTCGACCGTGCCGGCTTCGGCGGCGGCCTCGAGCACGCCGAGCAGCGCGCCTTCCAGCCAGTCGCCGGCAATCGCCGAGCCGGCCTCGACGAGCACGTACCACGGCGACGGTTCGGCCAGCGGATCGCGGGAGCCGGGCAGATGGACGAGCGAGAATTCCAGCGCCCGGCGCGAGATCAGCTCGAACGCCGTGAGCGTCTCGCCGAGTCCCGAGCGGACCCGGCGCAGCAGGCGCAGCGCCGCGCGCGGCGAATCTACGGCGCACCAGGCCGCGGCCTGCTGGCGCGATTGCGCCACCAGCGCCAGCACGGCCCGGGTGATGATGCCCAGCGTGCCCTCGCTGCCGATGAGCAATTGACCCAGCGCGTAGCCGGCATTGTCCTTTCTCAGCGTCGACATCAGATCGAGCACGCGGCCGTCGGCCAGGACGGCTTCCAGCCCCAGCACCATCCGGCGCGCATTGCCGTGCCGGATCGTCGTGTTGCCGCCGGCGTTGGTCGCGACGATGCCGCCGATCGTCGCGCTGCCGCCGGAGGCCAGCGACAGCGGCACGGCCATTCCGTATTCGGCCGCCGCGTCCGCGGCCGCGGCCAGCGTCGCGCCGGCCTCGAGCGTGATCGCCGCGGCGTCCGCGTCGACGCTCACGATCCGGTCCATCCGGTCCAGGCTCAGCAGCACCCCGCCGCCCCGGTGCGCGATCGAGGGCGCGGCGACCGACGCGCCGCCGACCAGCCCGGTGCCCCCGCCGCGCGCGACGACCGGCATGCCTGCCGCGCGGCATTGCCGGATCACCGCCGCCGTGTCGCCGGTCGAGCCGGGCCGGGCGAGCAGATCGGGCCGGCGCGCGAACCGCCCGCGCGGCTCTTCGAGGAAACGTTCCGGAATGTCGCCGGACTGAACCACACAAGCGTCACCGAGCCGGTCGGCCAGCCTCCCGGCCAGGGTCGCAACCCGTTCATCGCTCATCGGTGCCGGATCCTCGCTTGTTTCACGAATTTGACATGCCTCATTGACTTCGATGCCATGCGTACCTAGTCTGATCAATTTATGAATCTGTAAAGTATCATTACGACAACCGAGGAAAAAAATGAAAGCCATACTTCTTTGTGCCGGCCAGGGTCGTCGTCTGCTGCCGCTGACCGACGACAGGCCCAAGTGTCTGGTCGAGGTCGGCGGTCGGACCATGCTGGAACGCCAGATCCGGGCGCTGGCAGCGATCGGCATCGACGAGATCGTCGTTGCGACGGGCTTTCGGGCCGCGCAGATCGATGCCCTGCTGGGCGGCCTCGACGGATCGCTGCCGCCGATTCGGACGACGCTGAACCCGTTCTTCACCTGCAGCGACAACCTCGCCACGTGCTGGCTGACCCGTCACGAGATGACCGAGCCGTTCGTGCTGATCAACGGCGATACGCTGTTCGAGCCGGCGGTCGCCGGGACGCTGCTGGCCGAGCCCGATGCGTACCCCATCCTGGTGACCGTCGACCGCAAGCCCGGCTACGACGAGGACGACATGAAGGTCGTGATCGAGGATGACCGGGTCGCGGCCATCGGCAAGCAGCATTTCGACCGGATCGACGCCGAGTCGATCGGCATGCTGCGCTTCAATGTCGAGGGCGCCCGACTGTTCCGCGAGGAACTCGATCGGATGATGCGCGAGCCCCACGGTCAGGCGCGCTGGTACCTGTCGGCCATCGACGTGCTCGCACGCGACCGCCACGTCGGGTACTGCGATATTCGCGGGCTGCGCTGGTGCGAGATCGACACCCCTTCGGATCTCGCCCAGGCCGCGTCCAGGCTCGAGCCGGCGGCGGACCGGCCGGGCGACGATGCCCGTCGATCGTCGCAGTCCGGCAGGCGGCGGCCGGCATGAACAAGACGCTGGAAAAATTCGGCTACCCGGACAACGTGCTGTTCGAGACCCGGCACTGGGTCGTCCTGCTGCGGCCGGAGCAGGTCACGCTCGGCGCGCTGGTCGTCGGCAGCAAGACCGACGCGACCGCGTTCGGCCAGCTCGACGCCGCTGCGTTCGAAGATCTTGCGCACGTGGTCCAGCGGATCGAGCCGGCGCTGCTCGAGCAGTTCAACTACCAGAAGATGAACTACCTGATGCTGATGATGGTGGATCCGCACGTGCACTTCCACGCGCTCCCGCGCTACGCGGTGCCGCCGGAGTTCGACGGGGTCCGGTTTATCGACGCCGGCTGGCCCGGGCCGCCGGATCTGGGCGCGCCGACTGCGCTGGAATCCGAAGTGTTCGCCCATCTTCGCGCCACGCTGCGCGCGGAGCTGGGCACGACCTCGCGCACCGCGCACGCGCATTATTGAACCGATGAGCAACCAGACTGCGGCCGAAGCCGGGCGCGGTGCCGCCGGGCCGCGCCGGGCCGCGCCGGTCGGGTTGATCGTCGGCGCGGCCGATGTGGCGTTGTGGCACGTGCCCGGCAACGAGCGTCTGCTGCGGCTGCTGCGTGCGGCCGGCGTCGCACGCCGGGATATCGCCCGGGTGGCCGATCACAAAGAGCTTTCGGCGTGGTCGGAGCGGGTCGAGCCGGACCGGCCCGTGCTGATCGTCAATGCCGGCTACCTGTTCGAGCCGCGCACGCTCGCGCCGCTCGCCGGCGGTCGCGAGCCACTGGTTCTGGTGGTGCCGGTCGACGACGACGCGCCGGGCCGGATCGCCGCGGCGCGCGTCGCGGCCGAGGACGCCGCGCCGGTCGCGCGCGCGGTGCTCGACGATCAGCCGGTCGCGTCGCTGGATGCCCCGCTTCGCAATGCTGTGCTCGGCGCCGGGAAGCTGGGCGGCCACGACGCACGACTTCGGCGGGTCGGCGCACCGCTGCTGGAGCGACTCTCGGCCGATCGCGTCGAAGAGCTCGAGTCCGAGCTCTACGGCAACGCCTACAAGGGCGTGACCGATGCGATCACGAAATGGCTGTGGCCGCGCCCGGCAGCGTTGCTGGTGCGCGCCTGCGCGCGGCTGGGGCTGACCCCCAATGCCGTGACCGGCGCCAGCCTTCTGCTCGTGATCTTCGCCGGCTGGATGTTCTACCAGGGCGCCTGGCTGCCCGGCCTGCTGGCGGCGTGGATCATGACGCTGCTCGATACCGTCGACGGCAAGCTGGCCCGGGTCACGGTGCAGTCGAGCCGGGTCGGTGATGTCTTCGACCACGGTATCGACCTGGTCCATCCGCCGTTCTGGTATCTGGCCTGGGCACTGGGAACGAACGGGACCGGCGTCGTCCAGGGACTCGATCCAGGCGAACTCGCGCTGCTGATCTTTGCACCGTACATCGGCGGCCGACTGATCGAGCTGGCCTTCGGCCTGGCCTGCGGCGGGTCGCTGTTCACGTTCAGGCCGTTCGATTCGTGGTTCCGGCTGATCGCGGCCAGGCGCAATCCGAACCTCGTGATCCTGAGCGCGTCGGTCGTCGTCGGCCGGCCCGACGTCGGTGTGCTCGGCGTCATCGTCTGGTCGATCCTGTCGACGCTGATCGAGGCCGTCCGGCTGGCCGATGGCATTCGGGCGCGACTCCGGACCGGAAGGCCGCTGGTTGCGTGGCTGGGGCGCGAGCCCTGCCGGCGCCGCCACCCGGTCAGCTTTCGGATCTTTTCGACCACGCGCGGTGCCTACGGTCGGCGCTGACGACGGCACAATGGGATGAGTCCGGACGCGGGCGACGCGGGCACTGGCGGAAACCGCGCCGGGAGCAACCGGACCGGCGGCAATTTTTTCCGCCTGCTGCGCGGCCGCGGCATGGCCGCGCTTCTGATGCTGGCGGCGATGAGCCTGATGGCGCGGGCGCTGCCGCCGGCCGAATTCGGGCTGGTCATCCTGCTGCATTCGTTCGCGCTCGGCGCGCGCGGGCTGGTCAACGTCAAGCCGTTCGAGGCGATCGTCCTCTACGGCACCCGCCACGCCGCACGCCCCCGATACACCGAGCAGTTGCTGCGGCTGATGCTGCTGGTCGACGTCGCCACGGTCGTCGCTGCGTTCGCGCTGGCCTGGTTCGCGGCCGGCTGGCTGGCCGGCTGGCTCGAGTGGAGCGCAGCCGAGCGGGCGCTGGCGCGCGGTTACAGCGTCGTGATCCTGACTTCGATGAGCGGCACGGCCAGCGGGGTTCTGCGCCTGTACGACCGCTTCGACGTCATCGCCAGACAGCGCGTGGTCCAGGGTGTCGTGATGCTCGCCGGCGCGGCCGCGGTCTCCGCGCTCGGCGGCGGGCTGGTCGCGTTCGTGGTCGTGCAGGGCCTGGCGTTCGCGGCCCACAACATCTACCTGCAGCGGCAAGGCTGGCGCGAGTTCGCGCGTCGCCACCCCGACGCACGGCTGGCCGGCCCGGTCTTTGCCGGGCGCCGCCGGCGCTTTCCCGGGCTCGGTCGATTTCTCGCGGTCACCTACTGGCAGGGCAACCTGGACCTGTTCCCGAAACATCTGGTGGTGCTCGGCGCCGGCGCGCTGCTGGGCGAGACCGCCGCCGGCCTGTATCGGCTCGCGGCGCAGACCACGCGGGTCATCTCGGTGCCGGCGCTGCTGCTGCGCCAGGTGCTGTTCCCGGACCTGGCGCGGTTGTGGCGCGCCGCACCCGACGAATTCCACCGGCTGGTGCGCCGTGCTCTGGCAGGGTCGGCCGCGTCGGCGGCCGTTCTGGTCGGCGCCGCGACGTGGTTCGGCGACGAGTTGATCGCCGCGCTGTTCGGCGAGCGCTACGCCGCCGGCGCGGTCGTGCTGGTCTGGCTGATGCTGGCCGCGGCGCTGGAACTGGTGACCGCCGTACTGCGCGCGGCGCTGTACGCCCGCGCCCGCGCCGGCAAGGTGCTGATCGGCTACGCTGCCGGCGTGGCGCTGCACGCGGCTGCGTTCGCGCCGCTGGCGCTGGCCGCCGGCCTAGAAGGCACCGGCATGGCGGCCGCGTTCGGGGCCTTGCTTACGCTGGGCCTGGTGTCGATGAATTCCGTTCGGCCACGGCTTCGCGAATGAGCCCGCCCAGGTAACGGCAGTAGCGGTCAAGGTAGTTCATGCCGCCGCCGTGGGGCGAGCGGTCGCGACCGGCCAGCCACGGGTTCATCAGCGTGTGGCGCAACAGGAATACGCTCGAGTCCTGGCGCCCCGAGTCGTCGGGCGAGGCCACGAAGCTGTCCGGGTCCAGCCCCAGCGATTCGATCAGCCGCCCGGCGACCTCGTCGGTGATCGAACCGCGATCGACGCGTGTGCGCGAGCCGTAGAACTGGCGCTGGCGCTGATCGATTCCCTCGCCGACCCGCAACCGCTCGTACAGCCGCTCGCAGAAGCGGTTCATTTTGCCGAGGTCGCGGTTGCCTTCCGGATTTATGGCCAGGCACACGAGGTTGGTGTCCGGCTCGAACGGCATGATGATGCGCGCGATGCCGTGCAGGTCGGCGGCCAGGTCGTCGATGTGTTCGAAGAAATATTCGCAGTTGCGGACCGTCTCGGCGCACAGGCGCCCGAAATGGTCGTGGTTCAGCGGCAGCACGCGGTGCGTGATCCAGGCCGCGGCGGCCGCGGCGCCGGGCTTGGACCCCTCGATGATGTACTTGCCGAGGTTGTGGAAGCGGCGCTGGTATTCCGTGTCGTCGTCGTCGGGATCGAAAACGTAGGCCGCCTTCTGGCTGATGAAATCGGTCATCGCGCGGTTGCGCGCAACGTAGGCGCCGCAGCCGAACGGTATGAAGCCGAGCTTGTGCGGGTCGACCGTGATCGAGTCGGCGTGCCGGAGCGCGGCGAACGCGTGGTAGACCGGCTCGGACGGGAAGAAATGGAACTTCTTGCGCAGATCGGCGTGATTGAGCATGCCGCCGTCGGCGCCGTGGAAGATGCTGGCGAGGTATCCGCCCCAGGCGGCGTCGACGTGGATGCCGAAGCCCAGACCCTTGCGGCGCCAGCGCTGGCGGGCGGCGACGATGCGGTCGATCGGGTCGATGGAGCCGTATTCGGTCGAGCCGAGCACGCCGACGACGGCGAGAACCGGGCGCCGGCCGCGGTGGGCTTCGGCGAGCGCCTCGTCCAGCGCTTCGGCGTCCATGCGCATGCGCTCGTTGACCGGGATGGAGACCAGGTTGGCGCTGCCGAGGCCGAGCAGTTTGAGCGCCTTTTCCCACGAGTAGTGCGCGGTGACCGGGGCCATCACGCACGGTGTCTGCTCGAGTCCGTGGCGGACGTGGAATTCGGCCGCGCCCAGCGTCTCGACGCGCTCGGCCTCGATGCGCCGGGCCAGCGCACGCGCATCAGGGAGCTCGAGTTGCTCGCCGACGGCCTTGAGCAGCGCACGGCGCAGCGCGACGACCCGGTCGATGGGCAGGTTCAGAAGCGTCCAGTCGTCGGTTTCGCCCAGCGGCGAGGTCAGGCCCGCGAGTGCGCCGGGTTCGTATTCTGACGCGCGGCACGCGGCGCGCGCCGCCAGCGGCCACAGCCGGACCGCGCGCAGGTACCACAGCGCCTCGTCGTTGGCCAGCGTGCCGCCGGAAGTCACGTGGCCCCAGGCGCACGGTTCGTGCATCGGGTCGGTGTTGAAGCCGAACATCCCGGCCAGTTGCAGCCCCACTTCCAGCTCCAGCGTAAGCGTGACCGGCGAGGCTTCCTCGGTGACGTGGTTCGGGTTGTACAGCGTCGTGACCAGTTGCGCGATCAGGCCGGGCAGCAGCAGGTCCGAGGCCATGTGTCCGATGTAGCGCGGGTTGTAGAACGGCACCGTGTTCTTGAGCTTGGCGCTGAGCCCGTGCAGCTCGGTCTTCATGCGTGCGACGAACTCGCGATAGCCGCGGTCGTCGCTGGCCAGCATCGGGATCAGCGGCGGATCCTCCGGGTGGATGTTGCGGCGCCAGTAGCAGTGATCGCGGACGAATTCGACCAGAACGTCCTCGAGCAGGTCGTCGTTTTCGGCGTATGCCCCGAGGAAATACGGGTTGAGCCAGTCGAGGGAATGATCCTCGTTGTCGTTCTTGGTCATCGGGTCGCTCCGGTTCCCCGGCTTGGGCCGCGGGATTCTAAAAAGGCATTTTCAATGCACGAATCGTCGTAGAATTTGACCATGGTCAATTTCACCGGCGCCTGCGGGTTCGAAACTGCGTTGACCGGTTGGGCCGCGCCGGCCCCGCTTCGGTTCCATCGGCCCATGCGAGCGCCTGTGCGAGAGGAATATCAGATCGAATGATGAAGGCCCTGAATACGCCGGTCTCGGTCGAGGATCTCGACGGTCATCCCGTCCTGGCCGAATTGCCGGCATCGCTAAAGGAGCGCGTGGCGGCCCGTGCGCGCGTCGTGCGGCTGGCGCGCGGCGAGCCGCTGTTCCAGCGCGGCGACCCGGCGCGCCGGATCTATTACTGCCGCAGCGGCGAGCTGAAGCTGTTCCGGCTTTCCGACAGCGGCGGCGAAAAGATCGTCAACCTGATCCACCCGGGCCGCAGTTTCGCCGAGGCGACCATGTTCATGCCCAGGCGCCTGTATCCGGTCTACTGCACCGCGCTCAAGACCAGCGAACTGATCGCCTACGATGCCGACGACCTGTCGGCGATCCTGCGCGATTCGCCGGACGTATGCTTTCAGCTCCTCGGGCTGCTCAGCCGCCGGCTGCACGAGAAAATCGGCCAGATCGAGGCGCTGTCGCTGCAGAACGCCCGGATGCGGATCGCGGGGTTTCTGCTGGCGGAGGCCGAAAAAGCCGGCAGCGCGGACAGTTTCGAGCTCGAGGCGGGCAAGAAGTACGTCGCCAATTTCCTCGGCGTCAAGCCCGAGACGTTCTCGCGCGCGATCAGCGCGTTCCGGGACGAGGGCCTGCTGCGCACCGAGGCGCGCCGTTTCGTCATCGCCGACCGCGACCGCCTGGGCCGCATCGCGCGCGGTCAGGACGCGGTCTGAACCGGCACCACCCATCCGTGGGCAGCGCCGGGCCGACCTGCGCAGTATTGCTGTAGGAGCGGCGTCCACGCCGCGATCGGGTGAGGGTGGAATCGCGGCGTGGACGCCGCTCCTACGACGATCCGGCACCAACGTTGCAGAACCGATGCGACAGGTCAGTCGAGTAGGTCGGGTTAGAGCCTGCCCCGGACTCGATCCGGGGCCGAAGGCCGTAACCCGACGAATCGGTGATTATGGTCTCGGAACGTCGGATTACGCTACGCTAATCCGACCTACGCCTGTCAGAGATTCCGGGAAGCCGGGCGGGGGGAGCCAATGGGCAAGCGGCGTTCATTCCACGTTCGGCTTGCGCGGGTTGAATTCCTCGCCCTGAACCAGGCGCGCGTACCTCGCTTCGCGCTTGAGTTCGGCGCGGTCCAGGCCGTTGGCGGTGCTGACCACCCAGGCGCTCCGGGGATAGAGCCGGAACGTGCTCGCGCTCCAGTATTCGCCCGGCGGACCGGCCGGGAAAAACGCCGGGTCCAGCGCATTGCCGGACGTCACCAGCCGTTCGTCGACCAGCGTCAGCAACTCGTCGCGCGTCGGCAGGCGCCAGTCGTGCCGGCCGCACAGTCCGAGGGCGTTGACCGCCTCGACCAGCGCCTGCGTATCGCACGAGGCGAGGTCGCATTCGCCGCCATCGCGCGTGCCGGGCTCGCTCATGTGCTGCTGCCGGTCGTCGCTGTACCAGCTGAACGTCGCGTCGAAGCGGTGCGGTCCGGCGGCGCGCTGCTTGACCTCCCAGAGCAGGCCGGTGCGCCGGTCGAACACGCAGGCATGCCCGGCGTCCCCGGACCCCGCCACGGTTCGGCCGTCGGCGGCGATGCGCGTCCACGCGGTGCTGACCGGCTCGGGCTCGGGGCCCGGACCGCAGCCGGCCAGCAGTGCGACGAGCAGAAGTGCCGGCCGAACCCGGTCCGCCCCGGCCGCCGGCCGCCGGCCGCGCGTGCGTCGTGATTGCGGTTGCTTGATGATGGTCAAGGAATCTCTCCGATTGCCGGTGATAGCTTGCCGGGCAGGTCGAGTTATATCACAAAAAAGGTATTTCAAATACCTGAATAGTCCAGACAGCGAACGGAGCAGACGATGAACGAACCCGCCGAACCGAAACGCGAACAACCGTCCCCGGGCGACGACAACGAGCCCGTCCCGGTCATGCAGCGACTGATGGACAACCCGTTCCTGCTGCTTTTCCTGGGCGTCACCGTGCCGACCGTGAGCTACATCATCTGGGGCGTCATGGAGATCGTGACGATCCCGGTCGGCCGCTGAGCGACCGCGCCCATTGCATCCGGAACTTCACTCGAGGATCGAGCCATGACCGCCATTCATCCCCCCGCCAGCCGCGTCTGGTGGAAACAGCCGGTCGACAAGGTCGAACTGGTCTGGATCGGCATTGCACTGCTGTGGTGCCTGATCATGTTCTTCTTCATGCCGTTCTGGCACGTCTACGGCGAGCAGAACTATTCCGGCGAGGCCTACCGGGTCAACCCGGACCAGTATGTCGCCAAAGTCAACGAGTTCGTTGCCGCACACACGGTGCGCACCGAAACCAGCCGCAACATTCCGGTCGTGCGGCCGCCGGCCGGCGGCGACGTCTATCTGCTCGCCCGGCTGTGGCAGTGGTATCCGGTGCTGGAGCTGGAGGCCGGCCAGACCTACAGGCTGCACGTATCGTCGGCCGACTGGCAGCACGGCCTGTCGATCCAGCCGATCAATCTGAATTTCCAGGTACTGCCGGGCTACGAGATGGTGCTCAACATCACCCCGACCGAGTCCGGCGAGTACGCCATCGTGTGCAACGAGTACTGCGGAATCATGCACCACACGATGCTGGGCAAGCTCTACGTGGTCGATGCCGGGGAGGGCGCGTGAAATGAATGCCGAATTCCGAACCTGTGACAAGAGTGGCCTGGTCTTCCACCGGCCGGCCGAGCGTCTGATCAAGGCCAACGCCGTGGCCGCGGTCGTGTTCCTGGCCGTGGGCGGTCTGCTCGGGCTGCTGGTGGCGCTGACCCGCTGGCCGGCGGTGCAGATCCTCAACGCGCAGCATTTCTATACCGTGCTGACCGGGCACGGCGTCGTGATGCTGCTGGTCTGGATCCTGTTCTTCGAGGTCGCCCTGCTGTACTTCGCCTCGTCGGTGCTGCTGCGCTGCCGGCTGGCCACGCCGAGACTGGGCTGGGCCGCCTTCGTGCTGATGGTCGTCGGCGCCGGCACCGCCGCGGTCGCGATCGTGCAGGGCGGCTCGTCGGTGATGATGACCTCGTACGTGCCGATGCCGGCCGCGCCGCACTTCTACCTGGGCCTGATCCTGTTCGCGGTCGGTGCGCTGATCGGCACGTTCATCTTCTTCGGCACGCTGGTGATCGCGCGCGACGAGAAGACCTACGAGGGCTCGATCCCGCTGGTCACGTTCGGTGCGCTGACCGCGGCGATCATCGCCGTGTTCACGATTGCCTCGGGCGCGATCATCCTGATCCCGACCTTCCTGTGGTCGGTCGGCTACATCAGCGAGATCGACCCGCTGATGTACCGGCTGATCTGGTGGGGCATGGGCCATTCGTCGCAGCAGATCAACGTCGCCGCACACGTGGCGGTGTGGTACGCGATCGCCGCGATCGTGTTCGGGGCCAAACCGATGTCGGAGAAGGTCAGCCGCGGCGCGTTCTTCCTCTACATCCTGTTCATCTCGATCGCCTCGGCCCACCATCTGCTGGGCGACCCGGGGCTGTCGAGCGAGTGGAAGATCTTCAATACCAGCTACGCGATGTACCTGGCGGTGCTGGCCAGCCTGGTCCACGGGCTGACCGTGCCCGGTTCGGTCGAGGTCGCGCAGCGCAAGGCCGGCCACGACAAGGGTCTGTTCGAATGGCTGCGCAAGGCGCCGTGGGGCAACCCGGTGTTCGCCGGCATGTTCCTGTCGCTGGTCGGCTTCGGCTTCATCGGCGGCATTTCCGGCGTCGTCATGGGCGCCGAGCAGATCAACTTCCTGATCCACAACACCATCTACGTGCCGGGCCATTTCCACGGCACCGTGGCGCTCGGCACGACGCTGGCCTTCATGGCCCTGAGCCTTTGGCTGGTCCCGATCCTGTTCCGGCGCGAGCTGGTGATGCCGAAACTGGCGAAGTGGCAGCCGTGGCTGTTCGGCATCGGCACCGGCCTGCAGGCGATGTTCATGATGGGCGCCGGCACGCTGGGGGTGTCGCGCCGGCACTGGGACATCGCGTTCACCGGCGCGGCGTTCGACTGGGCCTACCCGGGCATGGCCTATACGATGATGGCGCTCAACGGCCTGAGCGCGATCATGGCGGTGGCCGGCGGCGTCATCTTCGTCGTCGTCATTGTCGGCACGGCGGTCTACGGCCGGCGCTTCGATCAGCCGGCGGCCTGGAGCCTCGCGCGACCGGACGTGCTGCGCGGCCCGGCCGGGGTCCTGACCGGCCACGGCTCGGTCGGCGTCAGGGGCTTCCCGGCCCCGGGCACGTTCGTGCTGGCCGGCTTTCTGCTGCTGGTGTTCGTGATCTATTACTTCGTCAATTACGGCTACCTGGCCTCGGTATGGAAGTTCAGCTGATGAGGGCGCAAGAGCGGGCCGACGCGGCGCTGGCGGTACCGGCGCGGCCGGAAGGCGCCGGCGTGCTCGCCCCGGCGCGGGCGCTGGTCGCGACGTTCAAGTTCCGGATCGCGTTCGCGATCGGGCTTTCGGCGCTCGGCGGCGCGGTCCTGGCCGGCGGCGGCTGGCCGGCGCCATGGCAGGCCGTCGTGTTGCTCGGCTCGGTGCTGCTGGCCTCGTTCGGCGCGGCCGGCTGCAACCATTATCTGGAACGCGCGCTGGACCGCCGGATGCGGCGGACCCGCAACCGTCCGTTCGCCAGCGGCCGGCTTTCCGGATCGCCCGGCTGGCCGGTGCTGTTCGGCGCGATGATCGCGGCCGGCAGCGCCCTGGCCCTCGTTCAGCTCGGGATCGCATCCGGCCTGTTCGTGCTGGCCGGCGCGTTGACCTACGTCGTGGTCTATACCGCGTGGCTGAAGCCGGCCTCGGACTGGAACATCGTCATCGGCGGCGCGGCCGGCAGTTTCGGCGTGCTGGCCGGTGCCGCGGCGGCCGGCGAGTTCATGCAGACCCCGGTGCTGTGGCTGGCGCTGGTGCTGCTGCTGTGGACGCCGTCGCACTTCTGGGCGCTGGCCATCGCGCTGGTCGACGACTACCGGCGCGCGGGCCTGCCGATGCTGCCGGTCACGCGCGGGGTGCAGGCGGCGGCGCGCTGGACGATGATCAACTCGCTGCTGCTGGCCGGCGCGACCCTGGCGCTGGGCTGGACGCTGGCCAGCCCGCTGTACTGGCTGCTGGCCGGCACCGGCGTGTTCTGGCTGCTGGTGACGAATTTCGACCTGCTTCGCGACCCGGGGCCGCGGGCGGCGATGACGGCGTTCTTCGCCTCGCTGATCCAGCTCGGGCTGCTGTTGGCCGGGCTGTTCGTGAACGCGGCGGTCGGATGATCCGCGGCCGGCGCGCAACATTGCCGCCGGCCGGCGTCCCGGCCCTGGGGCTGACCATCGTTCCGGCCGTCGTCCTGGCCATCGTCCTGGCGCCGGGGCTGGCCATGGTGCCGGCGGCTTCGGCTGCGGGCGGCACCGGGCTGGACCGGGACGCGGCACTGGCCGCCAGCCAGGCGGTCATCGGCGAGCGCATCGACGATTTCACGCTGCTCGACCGCAGCGGCCGCGCCCGTTCGCTGGCCGCGCTGGCCGAAAAGCCGCTGCTCGTCAGCGTGATCTACACCGCCTGCGTGCATGCTTGCAGCGTCACCACGCGGCATCTGGACATGGCCGTGGAGCGCGCCCGGGCCGTGCTCGGGCGCGATGCGTTCGCGGTCGTCACGGTCGGCTTCGACGTGCCGGTCGACCGCCCGGAGACGATGCGCGAGTACGCACGTCGCTATTCGGTCGACGAGCCCGAATGGTATTTCCTGACCAGCGACGAGCCAAAGACCATCGAGGCGCTGCTCGATCAGCTCGGATTCAGCTACGCGCCGTCGTCGGCCGGTTACGATCACGTCGTCCAGGCCACGCTGCTCGACGAGGAATTGCGCATCCACCGCCAGGTCTACGGCGAGACCTTCGACCTGCCGCAGCTCATCGAACCGCTCAAGGACCTGGTCTGGGACCGGCCGCCTTCGGAACAGGGCTTTCTCGAGCGTCTGCTCAACCGCGTCCGGCTGTTCTGCACCGTCTACGACGCCAGCGGCGACCGTTATGTGTTCGATTATTCGCTGTTCGTCGGCATCGCCATCGGCGTGCTGGTCATCGGCCTGATGCTGTACTGGCTGCTGCGCGAGGCGGCGAGATCGCGGGCCGTACCGTGAGCAACCCGGCGGCACGCGCGCTGGCCCGGTTCGAGGCCGGGGTCTCGGCGGGCTTCGGCCATGCCCGCAACCCGTTTCACTACCTGGGCGCCCTGACGATCGGGTTCCTGTGGATCGCGCTGGTCACCGGCGTCTACCTTTTCGTGTTCTACCGCGCCAGCCTGGCCGGCGCGTACGCCTCGGTGCAGGTGCTTTCCGAGGACCAGTGGTTCGCCGGCGGCATCATGCGCAGCGTCCACCGCTACGCGTCGGACGCGGCCCTGGTCTGTCTCGTCGCCCACCTGCTGCGCGAGGCGGTGCGCGGGCGCTTTCGCGGCCCGCGCTGGTTTTCGTGGGTGACCGGGCCGCCGCTGATCTGGATCGTCGCGCTGTTCGGCGTCACCGGCTACTGGATGGTCTGGGACGAACTGGGCCAGTACGTCGCCCAGACCACCGCGCGCCTGCTCGACGCGCTGCCGCTGTTCTCCGAGCCGATGAGCCGGAACTTTCTCGCCGACGCCGCGCTCGGCAGCCGCCTGTTCACGCTGGTCGCGTTCATCCACCTGGTCGGCCTGCCGGTCGTGGCCGTGCTGGCGATCTGGTTTCACCTGCTGCGTGTGCGCTACCCGCGCGTCAACCCGCCGCGCCGGCTGTGGGCCGGCAGCCTTGTCATGATGCTGGCGCTGGCGCTGGCCGCGCCGGTCGAAAGCCATGCCCCGGCCGACCTGGCGCGGGTGCCCGGACCGCTGCAGCCGGACTGGTTCTACCTGGCGCTGTTCCCGCTCGCCGGGATCATCCCGCCGGCGGCGGCCTGGGCGGTCGCCGCCGGCGGCACGCTGCTGCTGGCCGCGTTGCCGCTGGTGCCGGGCGGCCGGACCGGCACGCCGGCCCGCGTCTGGTTGCCCGACTGCACCGGCTGCGGCTATTGCGCCGACGACTGTCCGTACGGCGCGATCGATATGGTCGCGCGCAGCGACGGCCGCAACTTCGAGACCGAGGCGCGCGTGAACCCGGCGCTGTGCGTGGCCTGCGGCATCTGCGCCGGGTCGTGCCCGTCTTCGTCGCCGTTTCGCCGGCGCGAGCCGCTGACCACCGGCATCGAACTGCCGGAACGAACCGTCGATGGGCTCCGGACCGAACTGGCCGAACTGGCTGCTGCCGACTGCGACCTGCTGGTGGTCGGCTGCGACCACGCCGTCGAGCTGGACCGGCTCGATGCCGCTCGCACCGGTTCCATCCGCCTGCCGTGCATCGGCATGTTGCCGGCCTCGGCAATCGACTATGCGCTGAGACGGCTGCGCTTTTCCGGCGTCGTTCTGGCCGGCTGCGCCGACTGCGACTGCCACCACCGGCTCGGCGAGCGCTGGCTGGCCGAGCGCATCGACTGGCAGCGGCCGCCGGCGCTGCGCGAGCGCGTCGAGCGCGAACGGATCGCGGTGTGCAACCTCAAGCGCGGCCAGCATCGACGCCTGGCCCGGGAAGCGGCGCGGCTGCGCCGGCGGATTGCGCAACTGGAGCGCAACGCCGGCCGGGAGGCGGCATGAGGCGGGGCGCGCGAATCCTGATCCGGGCGGGTGTCTGGGCCGCGCTCGCGGTGCTGGTCGCGGCGTTCGCGAGCGGGCCCGAATTTCGCCTGCTGCCGGACGGGCACGGACAACTGACGCTGGCCATCGCCCGCCTGACCGACCGGGTCCGGCCGTGCCGCCAACTGACCGAGGCCGAGCGGCAGGCGCTGCCGCCCACGCGCCGCGTCCGCGAGGTCTGCGAGCGCGAACGCCGGGCCTTGTTCGCAAGGCTTGCGCTCGACGGACGCGTGCTGTTCGAGCGGCGGCTGGCGCCGTCCGGGCTGCACGACGACGGGCGCGTCTACCGGATCGAGCGCTGGCCGTTGCCGGCCGGCGAGTACGTCGCCGAACTGGTGCTGGACGCCGTCGCTGGCGAGGACCGCGTCGAGAACGGGACGCCGGTATCCAGAACGCTGGCCTTCAGGCTGGAGCCCGGCCGATCGGCGGTCATCGACGTCGGCGATCATGAAGTCGAGTTGTTGAACGTGGCCGACGAAACCCGGCCGGCCGCGGACCCGGCCGGCCGTCCGCGCCGGCAAGGAGCCGACGAAACATGACTGGTATACCGGGCATACCGGGCACTCTGGGCATCCCGGGCACCCCGGCCGCCCCCGAAATCACCGTCGACCGCGGCCGGCAACTCGCCCGCGCCTGGTTCCTGATGGCCGTCGCCGCGCTGCTGGCCTCGGGCGTGTTCGTGCTGCTGATCCTGGCCTCGCGCATGCCGGTCGTCGGCGAGTGGTTTCCGCTGAAGAACTTCTTCCACCTGGCCATCGTCGTGCACGTCGATTTCTCGGTGCTGGTCTGGTTCGGTGCCATCGCCGCCGGGCTGTGGTCGCTGAACAGTGCGCCGAAGGGGCTGGCAGCCGGCTGGCTGGCGCTGGGACTGGTAGCGGCCGGCTCGATGCTGCTGGCCGTCGCGCCGTTCCACCCGGGCCAGGCGATCATGAGCAACTACGTGCCGGTGCTGGACAACCGCTGGTTCGACGCGGGCCTGCTGGCGTTCGCCGCAGGCATCGTGCTGGCCGCACTTCGCCAGATGCGCTTCCCGCGGCCGGTCAGCGCCGCCGGCCCCGAGCGGGCCGTGGCCCGCTTCGGCATCCAGACCGCCGCGATCATCACGGTACTGGCCGCCGGCGGCTTTGTCTGGTCGTATCTGGCGCTGCCGCAATTCCTCACCGGCGCGGGCTACTACGAGACCCTGTTCTGGGGTGGCGGCCATATCCTGCAGTTCGCCTGGGTGCAGATCATGCTGGTGGCGTGGCTGTGGCTGGCGGCCGGCGCCGGGATCCGGCTCGTGTTCGGGCCGAAGTGGCTGATGCTGTTGCTGCTGGCCAATTTCATTCCCGCCTGTCTCGGCGTCTGGGGCTATCTGCGCTTCGACGTCGGCTCGCCGGAGCAGCGCCAGTTCTTCATCTGGCTGATGGCGGCCGGCGGCGGGCTGGCGGCCGGGCCGATCGGTCTGGCGCTGCTGCACGGCGCCTGGCACGCCGGACGCGGCCGGCCAGGTACGAGGGCCGCGGCCAACGCGCGTGCGCTGCGCGACGGCGTGGTCTGGTCGATCGTGCTGTTCGGCGTCGGCGGTGCGCTCGGCTTCTTCATCTCGGCCGGCAACACCATCGTGCCGGCCCACTATCACGGCTGCATCGTCGCGATCACGCTGGCGTTCATGCTGCTGTGCCTGGAGCTGGCGCCGCGGCTAGGGTTCGGGACTGCCGGCGCGCGCATCACGCGCGCGATCGCGTGGACCTACGGGCCGGGCCAGCTGCTGCACATCGCCGGCCTGGCCTGGTCGGGCGGTCACGGCGTGCAGCGCAAGACCGCGGGCGCCGCCCAGGGACTGGACAGCGCCGCCGAGATCGCCGGCATGGCGGTCATGGGCCTGGGCGGTCTGATCGCGATCGTCGGCGGGGTGCTGTTCCTGGTCGCGTTCGCCGGCGCGTTGCGGCGCCGCACCATGGCCGGAGACGCCTTGCCGTCCGGGAGCGTCGGCGCATGATCTTGGAGATCCTGCTCATGGGGCTGGTCGTCGTCGCGGTCTATTTCGTCGCGCACCACATCACGATGGCCGTCGACCGGGCCGCGGCGCGCCCGCTGGGTGCGTGGCGCAGCGCGGTGTTCTTCGTCGCCTTCCTGGCGCTGCTGCTGGCGGCAATTGCCATTCGAGGCTGGCTGGTCGGGGGCGGGTGATGCACGATTCGCTCGAGCAGTTCCTGCGCTGCGCCGCCCGGCTCGAAGCCGACGCGGCCGAGGGCTACGACACGCTGGCCGCGACGATCGGCCGGGAGCGATATCCGGAAGTGCACGCGCTGTTCGAGCGCTTCGCCGGGTTCTCGCGCATGCACTTGCACGAGGTGCTGGAAATCCAGCGGCGCGAACTCGGGCGCGGGTTCGACGTCGGCGGCGAGTCGTTCGACTGGCCCGACGGGCTGAGCCCGGAGAATCCGCTCGCGGTCGTCGAACTCGAAGGCATCACGCCCGAAAGGGCGCTGGAACATGCGCTGGAGGTCGAGCGGCGCGCGTGCGATTTCTATGCCCACGTCGCCGGCCGGACGCGATCGCCGCGGGTCCAGCAGCTGGCCCACGAATTCGCCGAGGAAGAATCCGCGCACGTCGACCACCTCGAGCGCTGGCTGGGCCGATGATGCGCCGCGCCACGCTGACCGGCATCTCGGTGGCCGTGCTGATCGTCGCGACGTCGGCGGCGTGGGTCGCCGGCGGCGGGACGGGCGACAACGCCGGCCCCGACCGGCCGGGCGTGCGGCTAGCGTCGATCCTGTGGCCCGAGCCGATCCCGGTGGCCGAATTCGAACTGCGCGACCAGTACGGCCGACCGTTCGATCGCGGCGCGCTGGCCGGGCGCTGGAACCTCGTGTTCTTCGGCTACCTGGACTGCCCGGACATCTGCCCGATGAGCCTTTCCGCGATGCAGCGCATGCGCGCATTGCTCGAACAGCGCGGCGCGGCGGACGACGTGCAGTTCGTCTTCGTGTCGGTCGACGGTGCGCGCGACGACGCCGAGCGGATGCGCGCCTACCTGGCCGCATTCGATGAGTCCTTCGTCGGTCTGACCGGCGAGCCGGCCATGATCGAGCGTCTGGCCGGGTCCATGGCAGTTCACTACACCCCGGCCGCTGGCGACGGCACGATCCGCCACACCAGTTCGCTGATGATCGTCGGCCCCCGCGCTCGCACCGTCGGGGCGTTTCAGCCGCCGCTGGTGCCCGAGCGGATGGCGGCCGGGTTCGGGGCCTTGCGCCGGCAGTCGGGCCGTTACTGACCGGGTTGGAAGATTTTCAATTTTTGCGCCAGGTCAAGGACGTGGCGGTCACGATTGCTTAGGATGACGACCGTTGCCTGAATCGATATGTCGATTGCAGCCGTTCATTGTCTGGTGCTCCCTGGGCAATGTAGTGAACAAAACAGCCTCCAACAGCCGTTCATTTCCTGTCCGGCGGTTGTAATCGACACCCGACCGGGCCGGCCGCAGCAACCTGGCGGCCGGCCCGGGTTATTTTTGGTGAAAGCCGGGGCGCAAGCCGGCCAGAACGGCGGCCAGAACGGTGACATCCAACGGCGACATCCCGATCGACAG
>JAVVDX010000006.1:56160-57550 GCA_032251475.1 Wenzhouxiangellaceae bacterium
CGGCCAGAACGGCGGCCAGAACGGTGACATCCAACGGCGACATCCCGATCGACAGGAGAACGACCGATGCAGATTTCAACGCTGGCCGGTGCGGCGGCGCGTGCGATGCCGCCGCCGGCGCTTGTCGGCCTGCCGCTGCGCGCGGTGCCGGCACCGTTCCAAAGGGCCGTGCTCGAGCGGCTGCTCAATGCCCAGTTCCGCCAGGCGATTGCCGACGGTGATTTCGAATACCTGGCCGGCCGCCGGCTGGCGGTCGAGGTCGTCGACATGAAGCTGCGCTGGGTGTTCGGAAAGGCCGACCGCGGTCTCGTCATGCTCGATCGCGGCAGCGAGGCGGACACGACGATCCGCGGCGATGCGGTCGAATTCCTGATGCTGCTCGGCCGGCTCGAGGATCCCGACACGCTGTTCTTCCAGCGCCGGCTCGAGGTCGTCGGCGACACCACCGTCGGCCTGACGACCCGCAACCTGCTCGACCGGCTGTGCTGGACCGACCTGCCGCTGGCCGTGCGGGTCGTGCTCAACCGCGCCGGCCGCTTCGGCCGCACGCTGCGCGAGGCGCGCGCCTGACGGCAGGGAAGGCGGCCGGTCGGATCAATCGGCAGCCGCGCGCTGCAGCGTTTCGAGCTGATGCTCGGCGTCCACCCATTGCGCTTCCAGATCCTCGAGACTTGACTTGATTTGACCGTCTTCGGCCAGCAGGCGCTTGAGCCGGTCGGCCTGGCCGTTTTCGTACAGCGCCGGGTCGGCCAGTTCCTCGGCCAGCGCCTGCTTGCGCGCTTCCATTTTCTCGATTTCGGCGGTGAGCTTGCGGATCCGGTCGGTCAGTGGTTTGAGGCGCTCTCGTTCGGTGGCCTTGCGCCGGCGTTCGGCCTTGCGGCTGCCGGCTGTCGACGCGGCCTGTTGCTTGCCGGCGTTCCCGGCCTGGCGCACCCAGTCGCGGTAGCCGGCCAGGCCGTTGCGCCACGGCCGGACCGCGCCATCGGCCACCAGCCAGTAATCGTCGACGGTCTTGTTGAGCAGGTGGCGGTCGTGCGAGACCGTGACCACGGCGCCGTCGAATCCCTGCAGCGCGACGGTCAGCGCGTGGCGCATTTCCAGGTCGAGGTGGTTGGTCGGCTCGTCGAGCAGCAGCAGGTTGGGTGCGCGCCAGATGATCATCGCCAGCACCAGCCGGGCGCGTTCGCCGCCCGACAGGCGCGCGCACGGATCGGTGGCCAGGTGCCCGGAAAACGCAAAGCCGCCGAGAAAATCGCGCAGCTTCTGCTCGGGCACGTCGCCGGCAAGGCGGGTCAGATTGGCCACCGGGCTGATCGCCGGGTCGATCTGTTCGAGCTGGTGCTGGGCGAAGTAGCCAATGGTGAGGTTGCGGGTGGTTTCGAGATTGCCG
>JAVVDX010000007.1:0-54235 GCA_032251475.1 Wenzhouxiangellaceae bacterium
GCGTGGAAGGCCTGGTCCACGTCTCGGAAATGGACTGGACCAACAAGAACGTCAATCCGAACAAGGTCGTCCACATCGGCGAGGAAGTCGAGGTCATGGTGCTCGACGTCGATCCCGAGCGGCGCCGTATCTCGATGGGCATGAAGCAGGTCAAGCCGAACCCGTGGGAGGCGTTCGCCGCCATGCACAACAAGGGCGACAAGGTACGGGGCACGATCAAGTCGATCACCGATTTCGGCATCTTCGTGGGCCTGGAAGGCGATATCGACGGCCTGGTGCACCTGTCCGACATCTCGTGGATGACGCCGGGCGAGGAAGCGATCCGCAACTACCGCAAGGGAGAGGAAGTCGAGGCCGTCGTGCTGGCCGTGGATCCCGAGCGCGAGCGCATTTCGCTGGGCATCAAGCAACTCGACCAGGATCCGTTCGCGACCTTCATGGCCGAGCATCCGCGCGGCTCCATTGTCAAGGGCCGGGTGCGCGAAATCGACGCCAAGGGCGCCGTTGTCGAGCTGGCCGATGGTGTCGACGGCTACCTGAAGGCCAACGACATGGCCAAGGAGCGCGTCGACGATGCGACCAGGTTGTTCAGCGTCGGCGACGAGGTCGAGGCCAAGTTCGTGGCGCTGGACCGCAAGACGCGTGCGCTGACGCTTTCGATCCGCGCCAAGGACGAGGACGAACTGGCCGATGCGGTCGATCAGTACCAGCAGCCCAAGGCCGGCGGTACCAAGCTGGGTGAACTGCTTCGCGAACAGCTGGGCAACAAGGACTGATCGTGTCGTGATCGGCGGGTCGGGCCGCCCCGGCCCGTCCGCGCCGCAGGGAAGGGATTCGCAACATGACCAAGTCGGAACTGATCGAGAAACTGGCCGCCGAGCAGCAGCACCTGAGCCACACCGACGTGGATCTGGCGGTGCGCTCGATCATCGAGCAGATGAGTTCGGCGCTGGCCGGCGGCGGGCGCATCGAGATTCGCGGCTTCGGCAGTTTCAGCCTGCACTTTCGACCGCCGCGCATCGGGCGCAACCCGAAAACCGGCGAATCGGTCGCGCTGCCCGGAAAGCACGTTCCCCATTTCAAGCCTGGAAAGGAGTTGCGCGAGCGCGTGAATCGGGCCGTGGAGGCCTGAGTCCGTGGGCCGCTGGTTGCTCGCACTGGCTCTGGTGTTCGGCGTCGCGGCCGGTATTGTCCTCGGCGCGCTCAATCCCGAAGTCGTCACGCTGAACCTGGCCTTCGCCGAATGGCGCGCGCCGCTCGGCGCGCTCGTCGCGGTCGCGCTCGGGCTGGGGCTGGTGGCGGGATTGCTGGCCGGGATCGCGATGATGCTGCTGCGCCGCCGGCGCATCGGCCGGCGCGATGCCGCCGGGGATTCCGGGCCGTCCGGCGGCACGGGCATTGCCGATGGCTGACGCCTGGTGGCTCGCGTTCGCGCTGCTGCCGGTCGCGGCATGGTCCGGGTGGGCGATCGCGGCCCGTCAGTACCAGCGCGGTGAGCGTCGCCAGCGCAACGCGATCTCGTCGAACTACTTTCGCGGCCTGAACTACCTGCTCAACGAACAGCCCGACAAGGCGATCGAGGTCTTCCTCAAGCTGGCCGAGATCAACCAGGACACGGTCGAGACCCACCTGGCGCTGGGCAACCTGTTCCGCCGCCGCGGCGAGGTCGACAAGGCCATCCGGTTCCACCGCCACATCATGAGCCGGTCCAGCCTGAGCGAGCACCACCGGACGCAGGCGCTGCGCGAGCTGGGCGAGGACTACATGCGCGCCGGACTGCTCGACCGGGCCGAGAAGCTGTATTGCGAACTTGCCGAGGACGAAGCGCATTCCGAAGACGCGGTCCGCAACCTGCTGTCCATCTACCAGCAGGAGAAGGACTGGCGCAGCGCCATCGCGCAGGCCGAGCGACTCAGCGGGATCACCGACTTCGACAGCGCGACGCTGGTCGCCCAGTTCAAATGCGAGCTTGCCGTCCGGGCCTGGGAGCAGGGTGATGCCGACGGCGCCCGGAATCTGCTCGGCGAGTCGCGCTCGATCAACCCGAAATGCGTTCGCTCATTCCTGCTCGAAGCACAGTTCGCGGCCGGGCAGGGCGACTGGAGCGCCGCCGCCGGCGCCTGGCAGGCGGCCTGCGAGCAGGACCCGGACATCGCCGTGCTGGTCATCGACAACCTTTCCCGGTGCTACGCCGAGCTCGGCCGCGAGCAAACGCTGCTGGAATGGCTGGAGCGGTTGTCCGAGCGCGGCTCGACGCTGGCGCCGGCGTTGGCGTACGCGACGATCCGCGCCCACGACGATGCGGACGGGGCGATTGAATTCCTGCACGAGCGGCTCGAGCGGCGGCCGACCGCGCGCGGCGTCAGCCACCTGCTGGAACTGATGCGCGAATACGCCGGCAGCCGTGATTCGATCGAACCAGAACTGGTGCGCCGGTTGCTGAGCAAGCTGCTCGAGGGCCAGCCGCGGTTCCGTTGCGGGCAGTGCGGTTTCAGCGGCCACACCTGGCACTGGCAGTGTCCGAGCTGCCGCAACTGGGAGACCACGCGGCCGATTACCGGCGTGCTTGGAGAATGATGCGGGGGCGAATGATGCGGGCGCGAATGACCCCGCAGGGCGCATGATGCCCGGGCCGTGGCCGGCAGCGGTGAGCGCGTTGCTGCTCGGGCTGCTGCTGACCCGGCTGGTGCTGGCCTACGCCCGCGCCCGCGGACTGGTCGACGAGCCGGGACCCAGGCGCAGTCACGATGTCCCGGTCCCGCGCGGCGGCGGGCTTGCGATCGCGCTGGCCCTTCTGCCGTTGCTGGTGCTCAGCGGGGCGCGGGAACCGACGACGGTAGTGTTCGTCGCCAGCGCGCTGGTCATCGTGGTGCTCGGCTGGGCCGACGACCATCGGCCGCTGCCGGTGGCCTGGCGGCTGGGCATCCAGACCGTGCTGGCCGTCGCCGCCGTGGTCGCGCTGGGGCCGGTCGAGAAGATCGTGGTGGCCGGGCACGAGCTGTCCGGCGCCTGGCTGTGGAGCGCGCTGGCCGTGGTCGCGCTGGTCTGGATCGTCAACCTGTTCAACTTCATGGACGGCGCCGACGGTCTGGCGGCGACTCAGGCCATCATCAGCCACCTGCTGTTCTTCGCTGTCTTTGCCGGTGCCGGAGAGCCGGGCCTGGCCTGGATCGCGTTGCTGGTCGCGTGCGCGACGACCGGCTTCCTGTTCTGGAACCGGCCGCGTGCCACAATCTTCCTGGGTGATTCCGGCTCGTTGCTGCTCGGCTGGAGCGCCGCGTTCCTTGCCCTGGCCGGTGCGGTGACCGGGGTCTGCTCGATCTGGCTTTCGTTCGTGATCATCTCGCCATTCGTCGTCGACGCGACCGCCACGCTGGCCTGGAGGGTGGCTCGCGGGCGGCGATGGTATACTCCCCACCGCGATCACGCCTACCAGTTCCTGATCCGGGCAGGCTGGAGCCATCGCCGGGTCCTGGTCCACTGGGTGGCGCTGAACGGCCTGCTGGTCGCGCCGGCGGCGTTGCTGGCCAATCGGAAGCCGCTGATCGATTCGGGGGTGGCAGCGGCAGTGGGAATCATACTTCTCGGAGCCTGGTACGTGGTTCATTTTGTCGTGGTAAAGGAGCGCATGACGACATGAATTTCCGTGTCCTCAGGCGCCCGCCCCGTTACCAGAACATGCGCGTGATCGTGATCGTGCACGACCTCGTCGTCGCCGCGCTCGCGTGGCTCATGGCGCGCATGGCCGCCGCCAGCCTGTTCGGCATCGCCTGGCCGGGCGTCGTCGCGCTGGGCATCGAGGGCGTTCTGCTGCTCTCGATCCAGGGTTTCGTGTTCTGGCGCATCGGGCTTTACCGCGGCCTGTGGCGGTTCGCCAGCCTGCCGGATCTGGGCAACCTGGTGCGGGTCTCGCTGCTCGGGTCGATCGCGATCGGCACGGTGCTGCTGATCATGGAATACGGCAGCCGCGTCGTCGCCCCGATGCTGTGGCTGTATCCGGCCATCCTGCTGGTTTCGCTGGGCCTGCCGCGGCTGGCGTTCCGGACGTTCAAGGACATGCGCACCGAGGTTCGCTGGCGGCGCGCCAGCCAGCGCACCTTGATCATCGGCGCCGGCCGATCCGGCCGGCTGATGGTGCCGGAATTGCGCCGGCGCGGCACGTTCGAGTTGGTCGGTTTCCTCGACGACAATCCAAGATTAAAGGGCACCGAAATCGACGGCATCCCGGTGCTGGACGGAATCGACCGCCTGCCCACGATTGCCCGTGAGGCGGCGATCGACATGGCCGTCATCGCGATCCCGTCGGCGACCAACAACCAGATGCAGCGCGTGGTCGCGCTGTGCGAGCGTAGCGGCGTCGAATTCCGGACCCTGCCGACGCTGAAGGAACTGGGTGCGACCATCACGCGCTTCGAGGACCTCAAGCCGGTCGCCATCGACGACCTGCTCGGGCGCGACCCGGTCTCGCTGGACTGGCGCGCGATTCGCGCCGGGCTGGCCGGCAAGCGCGTGCTGGTGACCGGCGGCGGCGGTTCGATCGGGGCCGAACTGTGCCGCCAGATCGCGCGCCTGGACCCGTCCGTGCTGGTGCTGATCGACAGTTCGGAGTACAACCTGTACCGGATCGATTATCAGCTGCGCACCGAGTTTCACGACCTGGTCTTGGATTCGGTTCTGGGCGACATCTGTGATCCGGCCACGGTCCAGACCGTGATCGACCGGCACCGCCCCGAGGTGGTGTTCCACGCCGCAGCATACAAGCACCTGCCGATGCTGCAGAATCAGATCCGCGAGGCGTTCCGCAACAACGTCATCGGCACGCGCAGAATGGCCGACGCGGCCGGCCGCAACGGCGTCGAGACGTTCGTGCTGATCTCGACCGACAAGGCGGTCAACCCGTGCAATGTCATGGGCGCGACCAAGCGCATCGCCGAGCTGTACTGCCAATGCGTCAACGCGCGGTCGGCCACGCGCTTCATCACCGTGCGCTTCGGCAACGTGCTCAACTCGACCGGCTCGGTCGTGCCGCTTTTCAACGAGCAGATCCGCAAGGGCGGGCCGGTCACGGTCACGCACCCGGAGATCTCGCGCTACTTCATGACCATTGCCGAGGCCGGCCAGCTGATTCTCCAGGCCGCCGTGCTCGGCGAGGGCGGCGAGGTGTTCGTGCTCGACATGGGCCAGCCCGTGCGCATCAGCTATCTGGCCGAGCAGCTCATCCGGCTGGCCGGCAAGGAGCCGGGGCGCGACATCGAGATCGTCTACACCGGTCTGAGGCCGGGCGAGAAACTGTTCGAGGAGCTGTTCCACGCCCACGAGTCGTACACAAGCACCGGCCACGACAAGATCCTGCTGGCGCGCAACGGCGACGCGCCGACCGCCGACCTCGCGTCCATGCTGCAGCGCGCCGAGGCGGCCGTGGACCGGTACGACACCGGGCAACTGCAGGAGACGCTGCAACGGCTGGTGCCCGAACTCGAGCGCCGGATCGACGGCAGGCCGGCGGCCGATGCCACCGTGGTACCGCTGAAACGCGCATGAGCGACACAGGCGGGCAGCCGCGGCTGCGCCCGGCGTCGCCGCGGCGGCGCGGACGCGTCGAGGCGTTCGAACTCGATTCCAAAATCCTGGCCGAGGCCAATCCGCTGCGCGACCCGCTGCGGCGCACGACTGCCGTCTACCTGCCGGCCGGCTACGGCGACGATGCCCGGCGCTACCCGGTGCTGTGGTCGCTGCCGGCTTATACCAGTTCCGGCCAGGCGCAGATTGCCTGGCGCAACCACGGCGAAAACCTTCCGACGCGGCTGGACCGCCTGATCGAGGCCGGCCGGCTGCCGCCGGTCATCGTTGCAATGCCCGACACCTACACGTCGCTGGGCGGCAACCAGTTCGTCGACACGCCGGCGATCGGGTACTGGGCGCGCCACCTGGTCGATGAACTGGTGCCTGCCCTGGATGGCCGCTACCGGACCATCGCCGAGCCCGCTGCGCGGGCGGCGTTCGGCAAGTCGTCCGGAGGATTCGGCGCGCTGCACCTGGCCTCCGGCCGGCCCGGCGTGTTCGCTGCGATCGCCAGCCACGCCGGCGACTGCGGGTTCGACCGCGTCTACCTGCGCGATTTTCCGGCCTGCTGCGACGAGCTGGCCGGGTTCGACGGCGACCCTGAAGCATTCGTGCGCGGGTTCTGGCGCGCCACTAGGCCGTCGGGCCGGGCGTTTCACACGCTCATGGTGCTGTGCCTGGCGGCAAGCTATTCGCCGGCGCCGGGCAGGCCGCTGGGTCTGGAACTGCCGTTCGACCGCGATACGGCCCGGGTCATCGAGCCGGTCTGGCAGCGCTGGCTCGAATTCGACCCGGTCCGTTACGGCGATGACCGGCTCGACGCGCTGGCGCGGCTCAACGGCATCTGGATCGACGCCGGCAGCCGCGACCAGTATTTCATCCACTACGGCACGCGCGAACTCGCCGCCCGGTTGGAGACGGCCGGCATCGAGCACGTCCACGAGGAATTCGACGGCAGCCACTCGGGCATGGACTGGCGCTTCGACCATTCGCTGCCGTGGCTGGCGTCCCGGCTGGTCTGCGACTGAGCCGGCCCCTGCGTTGCCGCCGGCGACAATACAGGACCGAATCAGTGCGATATAATCGAGCCAAATCCGATTCCTAACCCGACGACACACTGACACGATCATGATGCTTACGGTAACGCCCACGGCCCGGGACTATTTCACCAGGCTGCTCGCCGATCAGCCCGAAGGCACGCAGCTCCGTCTGGCCACGCGCAACGCCGGCACGCCGACGGCCGACGTGTCGCTGAACTTCTGCCCGCCGGGCGAGGCGCGCGACGACGACGAAGCCGTCGACTGCGGCGTGTTCACGCTGTACGTTTCGGCCGACGGCCACGAGGCGCTGGAAGGCGCGATGATCGATTTCGAGGACACCCCGGCCGGCAGCGAACTGAGCATCCGCGCGCCGGGGCTGAAGGGACAGGTGCCCGACGACGACGCGCCGCTGGGCGAGCGCGTCGCGTGGGTGCTGGAATCGAGGATCAACCCGATGGTCGCCAGCCACGGCGGCATGGTCTCGCTGGTCGAGATTACCGATGACAAGGATGTCGTGCTGCGCTTCGGCGGCGGCTGCCATGGCTGCGGCATGGTCGACGTGACGCTGAAGCAGGGCGTCGAGACGCAGTTGAAGGAACTGGTCCCGGAAGTCAGGAGCGTTGTCGACGCGACCGATCATTCGACCGGTCGCAATCCCTATTTTGCGTGAGATTCAGTCGATCTTCAGGTCCCGAAGCCCTTCCTGGCGCGAGTACCAGGCCGCGAGGTCGGCGATGTCCTGGTCGCTGAGACTGCCGGCAATGCCGGCCATCACCGCGTTGTTTCGGGTACCGTTGCGGTAGCTTTTCAGCGCGTGCACGAGGTAATCCTCGTGCTGGCCGGCCAGCTTCGGGTAATCGGGTTGCAGCGATTCGTTTCCGGTCCGGCCGTGGCAGGACTGGCAGACCAGCGATTTCTCGAGTCCGCGCCGGTAATCGCCGTCGGCGCCGCGGGCGTTCGCGGTGCCGGTCACGACCAGCGCCGCGGCCAGAAAGGCTGCTAGCGCGGCCAGAAGGTGCCTGGATCGAATCATGAATTTTCCCCCGCAATGCTTACGAAATAGGCGGTGACGTCGAAAATGTCCTGATCGGTCAGGGTCGAGGCCTGGGCCTGCATCGTCGGATGCCGCCGATCGCCGGCGCGGTACGCCTTGAGTGCGTTGATCAGGTACGGCTGATTCTGGCCGCCCAGCTTGGGAACGCTGTAGGTCGGATAGACGTTCTTGTAGAACGGAATGCCGTGGCAGCCGGTGCAGGTGTAGGCGAGCACCTTGCCGCGCGCGGGATCGCCCTGAATCCGGCCGCCGGCCTGACCCTCGTCCTGCGCGCCGGCCGCGAGCGGCAGGAATGCACCCAGCAATGCAGCGATGCAGGTTTGACGCATTGAATTCGGTCCGGATGAAAGCCGGCTATTATAACGATCCCGGATCGATCGAAAGGGGTTGGCTGATACAATTGCAGTTTTGCCGCGGCACGCGCCGCGGGGCCGTTTACATCGTCATTGGCCATCACGACCGACCGGACCTTTCCGATGCCCAGACTCAATCCGCTAGACCTGTTCCAGATCGAAGACGAACTGACCGACGAGGAGCGCATGATCCGCGACTCGGTGGCCAGGTTCGTCGACCAGAAGGCGTTGCCGCTGATTGCCGAATGCTTCGACCAGGGCCGTTTCCCGACCGAGCTGATTCCGGAAATCGCCGGGCTCGGCCTGCTCGGCTCCAGCCTCGAGGGTTACGGCTGCGCCGGACTGAATTCGGTCAGCTACGGGCTGATCTGCCAGGAACTCGAGCGCGCCGATTCGGGCCTGCGCAGCTTCGTTTCGGTGCAATCGTCTCTTTGCATGTACCCGATCCACGCGTTCGGCTCCGAAGAACAGAAGCAGCGCTGGCTGCCGGCGATGGCCGCCGGCGAGGTCATCGGCTGCTTCGGCCTGACCGAGCCGCACGGCGGATCCGACCCCGGCAACATGAAGACGCATGCCCGGCGCGACGGCGACGACTGGATTCTCAACGGCGCCAAGATGTGGATCACCAACGGCACGCTGGCCCACATCGCGATCGTCTGGGCGCGAACCGACGACGGCATCCGGGGTTTCATCGTCGAGACCGATTCCGACGGCTTCGAAGCGCGCGACATCAAGGCCAAGATGTCGCTGCGCGCGTCGGTGACCTCCGAGCTCTACTTCGACAACGTGCGCGTCCCGGACGCCAACCGGCTGCCCGGCGCCACAGGCCTGAAGGGGCCGCTTTCATGCCTGACCCAGGCGCGCTACGGCATCACCTGGGGCCCGATCGGGGCGGCGATCGCGTGCTTCGATGAAACGCTGAACTACACCGCCGACCGCGAACTGTTCCAGCGCCCGCTGGCGGCCAACCAGGCCGTGCAGATCCGCCTTGCCGACATGGCCCGCCAGATCGCGCTGGCGCAGCTGATGTCGCTGCGGCTGGGCCGGCTCAAGGACGCCGGCAGGCTGCACCCCACCCAGGTCAGCCTCGCGAAGTGGAACAATGTCCGGATGGCGCTGGACGTCGCGCGCGAGTGCCGTGACCTGCTCGGCGGCTCCGGCATCACGCTGGAGTACGTCCCGATCCGGCACATGCTCAACCTCGAGTCGGTGATCACCTACGAGGGCACCGAGACCATCCACCAGCTCGTGGTCGGCCGCGAGGTGACCGGGATCAACGCGTTCTGAACAGGGATGGTGCCGAGGAGAGGACTCGAACCTCCACGGGATATCCCACCAGGACCTAAACCTGGCGCGTCTACCAGTTCCGCCACCTCGGCACGGACGGCCATTCTACCTTGGCCGGTCTTTCAGGGTTCGGGGGGTGCAAGAGAGGATGGTGCCGAGGAGAGGACTCGAACCTCCACGTCCTAAACGGACACTGGCACCTGAAGCCAGCGCGTCTACCAATTCCGCCACCTCGGCATAAAAGAAGTGGCCGAGGCAAGGGGGGAACCTCGGCCACAATCCGGAACGGGGAAGGGGGGAACCCCATGCCGGAGATGCCAGTTTAACCGAAAGTCGGGCGCTGTCAAGAGTAAAGCGCCGACGAAATGGCGTCCCGACAGCCCCGCCGTCGAAAGCCCGGCGGGGCGCCGGTGATATACTTCGCACCCAGTCCGATCCGAGTGAATTCGCGGTCCCGGGTCCCGGCCAGCCGGGGGTGGCCGCGTGATCTTTTGAGACGTCCGGAAGCGACCCATCGATGAATTTCAACCTGACCGACGAACAGCAGATGATTCAGGCCGCGGCGCGCGATTTCGCGCGTGAACGCATTGCGCCCGTGGCCGCCGATTTCGACCAGTCCGGCGAATTCCCGCTCGAGAACATCCGGGCCATGGGCGAACTCGGCCTGATGGGCATCGAGGTTCCCGAGGAATACGGCGGGGCCGGCCTGGATACGATCTGCTACGTGCTCGCGATGATCGAGATCTGCGCCGCCGACGCCGCGCACGGTACGATCATGAGCGTCAACAACTCGCTGTTCTGCAACGGGATTCTCAAGCACGGGAGCGAGGAGCAGAAGAACAAATACGTCCACGCCGTCGCCAGCGGGGCGGAGATCGGCGCCTATGCGCTGACCGAACCGCAGTCGGGCTCGGACGCGTCGAACATGAAATCGCGCGCCGTGCGCGCCGACGGCGGCAGCCACTACGTCATCAACGCGCGCAAGTCGTGGATCACTTCGGGCCCGTACGCACGCTACCTGGTGCTGTTCGCGATGACCGATCCGGAAGCCGGGGCGCGCGGCGTCTCGGCATTCATCATCGATTCCGAACGCGCCGGCTTCACGAAGGGCAAGATCGAGCCCAAGCTCGGTATCCGCGCCTCGGCGACCTGCGAAATCGAGCTCGACGACTACGAGTGCCCGGCCGACTGCCTGCTGGGCGAAGAGGGCGAAGGCTTCAAGATCGCGATGGGGGTGCTCGACGCCGGCCGGATCGGCATCGCGGCACAGGCGGTCGGGATCGCCCGGGCCGCCTACGAGGCCAGCGTCGAGTACGCGCGCGAGCGCAAGGCGTTCGGGCGCGAGATTGGCAGGTTCCAGATGATCCAGGCCAAGCTCGCCGACATGAAGACCCGGCTCGAGGCGGCCAGGCTGCTGACGCTGCGCGCGGCGTGGGCCAAGATGCAGGCGCAGCAGCGCGGGGCACGGTTCACGCTGGACGGTTCGATGGCCAAGCTGTTCGCGTCCGAGGCCGCAATGTGGATCGCCCACCAGGCCGTGCAGATCCACGGCGGCATGGGCTACAGCAGGGAACTGCCGATCGAGCGCTATTTCCGCGATGCCAAGATCACCGAGATCTATGAGGGCACCAGCGAAATCCAGCGCATGGTCATCGGTCGGCTGGAGACCGGTCTGCGCTGATCGGCGCGCGCGACCGGTCGCGACACACAGAACTTCCGGGGTAGTCGGGTCTTGAACAAGAACAGCGATATCGAACAGGTCGTCGGCGCCCTGGGCGAGGCGGCATCCGAGTCTGAACGCCGGTTCGCGCGCCAGTTCCTGCGCCATTTCCCCAGCGTGGACGAAGAGGAAGGCGATGCGGACAACCGCGCGCGGATGATTTCCTCGTGCTTCGAGTTTCTGCACCGTCACCAGCCGGGCGAGCTTCGGGTCCGGGTCTATAACCCGACCGAGAAGGAGCACGGCTGGACCACCAGCCATACGGTCGTCGAGATGCTCAACGACGACATGCCGTTTCTGGTCGATTCGGTCGTGCTGGCCCTGAACCGGCTCGATCTGGGCGTTCACCTGATCGTCCATCCGGTGCTCCGGATCATGCGCGACCAGAGCGGGCACTTCCTGGCCATGGCCGCCGACAGCGACGACGACGACGTGCTGACCGAGTCGCTGATCCATCTGCGGATCGACCGCCAGACCTCGCCGGACGTACTGGCCCGGGTCGAGCGCCGGATCCGCTCGGCGCTGGCCGACGTGCGCGTCGCGGTCGAGGACTGGAAACCGATGACGCGCAAGGCGCTCGAGATCGCCGACGAACTGGCCGAGAGCCGGTCCGGACTCGATTCGGACGAGCTCGAAGAGACGCGCGAGTTCTTCAAGTGGCTCGCCGACGACCATTTCACGTTCCTGGGCTACCGCGAGTACGAGATTACCGACACCGAAAAGGGGCGGGCGCTGGTGCCGGTTCACGACAGCGGACTGGGACTGATGCGGGCCGAGTACCGCAAGTCGCCCGAGCGGCTGCTGAGCGAGCTTTCGGGCGATTCCCGCGGCCGCACCAGCGGCGAGATCCACCCGATCATCATCACCAAGACCAACGGCCGCGCGACCGTGCATCGCGACGGCTACATGGACTACATCTCGATTCTCCGCTTCGACGATTCCGGCCAGGTCAGCGGCGAGAAGCGGATCATCGGGCTGTTCACCTCCGGCGCCTACATCCGGCGCTGCCAGGACACGCCGCTGGTCCGCCAGAAGGTCGGGCGCGTGGTCGGGATGTCGAGCCTGCGGCCCGGCTCGCACGGCGCCAAGGCGCTGCTGCACATTCTGGAGACGTTGCCGCGCGACGAGTTGTTCCAGGCCGGCACCGGGGAGCTGCTCGAACTGAGCATGGGCATCCTGGACCTTCAGGAACGCGCCCAGACCCGGCTGTTCGTGCGCCGCGAGCGCTTCGGGCGCTTCTACTCGTGCATGGTGTTCATTCCGCGCGACCGGTTCAATACCGAGAATCGGCGCAAGGTGCAGTCCATCCTCAAGCGCGCGCTCAGGGGCGAACGGCTGGATTTCTCGGTCCAGGTCGGCGAGTCCAAGCTTGCACGCATGCACATCATCGTCCGGCCGCGCCCCGACCGCGTGGTCGAGTTCGACGCCGACGAGATCGAGGAAAGGATCAAGCAGGCGATCCGGAGCTGGGACGACGACCTGGGCGAGATCCTGATCCGGCAATGCGGCGAGGAGAAGGGCCTGGAGCTGTTGCACCGCTTCGGCAACGCCTTCCCGCTGAGCTACCAGAGCGACGTCGCGCCGCACGTGGCCAGCTTCGACGTGCTGACCGCAGCCGGTCTGCGCCGCGTCGACGACCTGCAGATGAGCCTGTACAAGCCGCGCAAGCGCGGTCAGGGCATCCTGCGCTTCAAGCTGTTCAAGTACGACAGTCCGATCCCGCTTTCGGACGTGCTGCCGATGCTGGAGAACCTCGGCATGCGCATCGTCTCCGAGCGTCCGTACGAGTTGACGCCGGACGACGGCAACCGGATCTGGATCCAGGATTTCGACATGCAGCCGCCGGTCGCGGGTCCGATCAGCCTGGATGCGATTCGCGACAAGTTCCAGATCGCGTTCGAGCAGACCTGGCGCGGGCGGAACGAGAACGACGGCTTCAACCGCCTGATCCTGCTGGCCAGACTGGAATGGCGCCAGGCCTGCATGCTGCGCGCGTGCGCCAAGTTCCTGCAGCAGACCGGCTCGCCGTTCTCGCAGAACTACATGGAGCAGACGCTGGCGGCGTGGCCGCTCGCGGCGCGGCTGCTGGTCGAATACTTCGAGGCCCGTTTCGACCCGGGCCGGCGCAGCGAGTCCGGTTCACGGCGGGCGGCGGCGCACAAGCAGCTCGAGCGGCACTGCCAGGAGCTGGCCGAATCCATCGACGATCCGGTGCTCGAAGAGTTCCTCGACGACGTGTACCGACAGCGCGCGAGCGGGGACGACGGCGACAACGGGCAATCGGTTCGCAAGACCATCCTGCGCATGCTCGATTCGGTCTCCAGCGCCGACCAGGACCGGATTCTGCGCAGCTTCGCCGACACGATCCGCGCGATGCTGCGGACCAATTTCTTCCAGCGCGACCCGCGCGGCCAGCACCACGAGTACATGAGTTTCAAGTTCGACTCGTCGCTTCTGCCCGACCTGCCGCGGCCGCGCCCGTTCCGCGAGGTCTGGGTCTACTCGCCGCGCGTCGAGGGCGTGCACCTCCGGGGCGGCAAGATCGCGCGCGGCGGTCTGCGCTGGTCGGACCGGCGCGAGGATTTCCGCACCGAGGTGCTGGGCCTGATGAAGGCCCAGACGGTCAAGAACACGATGATCGTGCCGGTCGGCGCCAAGGGCGGGTTCTTCGTCAAGTGTCCGCCAGAGACCGACGACCGGGACGAGCTGATGGCCGAGGTCGTCTACTGCTACCGCGCGTTCATCAACGGCCTGCTCGACATCACCGACAACCTCGACGGCGAACGGGTCAGGCCGCCTCGCGAAGTCGTTCGCCACGACGACGACGATCCGTACCTGGTGGTGGCCGCCGACAAGGGTACGGCGACGTTTTCCGACATCGCCAACGCGATCTCGGTCGAGCACGGCTTCTGGCTTGGCGATGCGTTCGCCTCGGGTGGCTCGAACGGCTACGACCACAAGAAGATGGCCATCACGGCCAAGGGTGCCTGGGAATCGGTCAAGCGCCACTTCCGCGAACTCGGGCTGGACTCCCAGTCCGAGCCGTTCGACGTCGTCGGCATCGGCGACATGTCGGGCGACGTGTTCGGCAACGGCATGCTGCTGTCGCGCCACATCCGGCTCAAGGCCGCGTTCAACCACATGCACATCTTCCTCGACCCGGACCCGGACCCGGAGACCAGCTACGCCGAGCGGCAGCGGCTGTTCTCGCTGCCGCGCTCAAGCTGGTCGGACTACGACCCCGGGCTGATTTCCGACGGCGGCGGGGTCTACTCGCGCCAGTCCAAGACCATTCCGCTGTCGGCGCCGGTGCGCGAATGGCTGGGCGTCGAGGAGACCGAACTGGCGCCGCACGTGCTGATCCGCGCGATCCTGCACGCGCCGTCGGATCTTCTGTGGAACGGCGGTATCGGCACCTACGTCAAGGCAGGCGACGAGAGCCATTCCGATGTCGGCGACCTGGCCAACAATTCGGTGCGCGTCAACGGCGCCGACCTCGGCTGCCGCGTCGTCGGCGAGGGCGGCAACCTCGGGCTGACGCAGCGCGGCCGGATCGAGTTCGCGCTCGCCGGCGGCCGCATCAATACCGACTTCATCGACAATTCGGCCGGGGTGGACTGCTCCGACCACGAGGTCAACATCAAGATCCTGCTCGATCTGGCGGTCTCGGCCGGCCGGATCGATACCAAGCGGCGCAACGAAATGCTGCGCGAGATGACCGACGAGGTCGAGGCGCTGGTGCTGCGCAGCAACTACCTGCAGACGCAGGCGTTGAGCATGATGGAAGCCCTGACGTCGACGCGCCTCGGCGCCGAGGCCCACTTCATCACGATGCTCGAACACCAGGGCTGGATCGACCGCGACCTCGAGGATCTGCCCGACGACGAACAGCTGCGCGAGCGGGTCGCGCGCGGCCTGGGCCTGATGCGTCCGGAACTGGCCCTGTTGTTCTCGTTCTCCAAGATCACGCTGTACCAGGATCTGGTCGCCTCGGAGGTGCCCGAAGACCCCTACCTGTCGCGCGAGCTCGAGGACTACTTCCCGGCCCTGCTGGGCGAGCAGTTCCAGGACCTGATGCAGGAGCACAGGCTCAAGCGCGAGATCATCGCCACCCGCGTGACCAACAATCTGGTCAACCGGATGGGCGCGTACTTCGCGATGCGCATCAAGGAGGACACGGGCGCGAGTTCGGCGACCGTCGCCAAGGCCTACACGGTCGCGCGCGAGATCTTCGAGGCTCGCACGTACTGGCGCGAATTGGAACAGTACGACGCGAAGGTTTCGGCCGAGCAGCAGAACCGCGAGTATCTCGAGATCTGGAACCTGATGCGGCAGAGCACCCGCCGGCTGATCACGCTTCCGGGCGGCTTCGCGATCGACATCTCGAGCAAGGTCAACCGGTTCGGCCCGGGCATGCTCGAGTTCCGCGAAGCGCTTCCGGAAATCCTGGCCGACGAGGAGCGCGAGACGCTGGAGCAGCGGCGGGCCGAGCTCGAGAAGGCCGGGTTCGCCAGCGATCTGTCCGGCCGGCTGGCCGCGCTGGGCTGGATGTATTCGGCGCTGGACATCGTCGACGAGGCCCGCAGTCTCGAGCTGGGCGTGGTTGAGGTCGGGCGGATCTACTTCCGGCTGCTCGACGAGCTGGGCCTGCGCTGGCTGCGCGAGAACATCGAGAACCTGCCGGTCGAAAAGCAATGGCACGCGCACGCGCGCGGCAACCTGCGCGACGAACTGTTCAGCCACCACCGGCTGCTGGCCCGGCGGATCCTATCCGAGCACCGCGAGGACGAGGATCCGGTCGCAGCCTGGTTCGAGCGGCACGCCGACGCAGCCGACCGAATACGGACGATGCTCGACGAGATGCGCGCGATATCCCGGCCGGATTTCGCGACCATGCAAGTCGCGATCCACGGTCTCGGCCAGTTGCTGAGCTCAACGGGCTGACCGGCGATGGACGCGTCCGTGCGCATTGCATTCACCGCCAGCGATCAACCGCGCGCGGTAGAGGCGCTGGCGCGGTTGCGCGAATGTTACGGCGATACGCCGCGCGACGAGGCCGACGTGCTGGTTGCGCTTGGCGGCGACGGCTTTATGCTGCACACGCTGCACGAGAACACCGTGCACAACCTGCCGGTGTTCGGCATGCATCTCGGTGAGGTCGGCTTCCTGATGAATCGCTTTGCCGTCGAGGACCTGCCCGAGCGGATCTCCAACGCGGCCCGGTTCCGACTGGCGCCGCTGAACATGCGTGCCAGGACGCTGGACGGCGAAGTGCGCGAGGCGCTGGCGATCAACGAGGTCGCGCTGTTGCGGCAGACCAACCAGGCCGCACATATCCGGATTCTCGTCAACGGCACCGAGCGCGTAGCGCGTCTGGTCGCCGACGGCGTGCTGGTGGCCACCGCGGCCGGCTCGACGGCCTACAACCTTTCGGCACACGGCCCGATCCTGCCGCTGGGCACCAAGGCGGTCGTGCTGACGCCGATCAGCCCGTTCCGGCCCCGACGCTGGCGCGGCGCCGTACTGCCGGCCGAGGTCGAGGTCGAATTCGAGGTGCTCAACGCCACCCGCCGCCCGGTCAGTTCGACCGCCGACTACGACGAAGTGCGCAACGTCGCGAGCGTCACCGTCAACCGGCATCCGGACGTGCGCTACACGCTGCTGTTCGATCCCGAGCATTCGCTGGATGAACGCATCCTTCAGGAGCAGTTTTTGTAAGGGCTGGGGGCCAGGGGTTGGATCGGCACGCTGTAGTAGGAGCCGCGTCCACGCGGCGATTTGTTGCTCCGGCCAATCGCGGCCTGGAGGCCGCTCCTACGGGGTTTTGGCCTTGCGGCGCGGTCGGGTGACAAACGGGTTGACCAGCAGCGCAATCAGGGTCTGGTCGCGGTCTTCGGGGAATTTATCCAGTCCGATCTTCATCGTCTTTTCCGGTTCCTGCGGCGCGGTGGTGTAGCTGCCGAACAACCTGTCCCAGACCGACAGGTGAAAGCCGTAGTTGGAGTCGGTCTCCCGGCGCCGGGTCGAGTGGTGGATCCGGTGCATCGACGGGGTCACGATCAGCCAGCGCAACCGGCGATCGATGCCATTCGGCAGCGCGATGTCGGTGTGGGTCCACAGCGAGCCCAGGTTGAGCACGATCTCGAAGACCAGCACCGCGGCCGGGTGCGGACCCAGCACGGCGACGACGCCGAACTTGATCAGCATCGAGGCCGCGATTTCCAGCGGGTGGAAGCGCACCCCGGTCGTGACGTCGAACGCCCGGTCGGCGTGGTGCACGCGGTGCATGCGCCAGAACAGCGGAATGACATGAAACAACCGGTGCTGCCAGTAAATTGCAAGATCCAGCACGACCAGCGCGGCGGCGAACTCCAGCCCCGCCGGCCACCGCACGCGGCCGAGCAGTCCGCCGCCGGTCGCATGCACCGACGCCGCCAGGCCCACGGCCAGCACCGGGAACAGCAGCCGCAGCACGGCCGAGTCGATCGCCACCAGCGCGAGGTTGGTCAGCTGGCGCCGCGACCAGCGGCCGTCGCCGCGCAGCGCGAAGCGCCATTGCAGAAAGACCAGCAGCAGGCCGGCGAGCGCAAATCCGCCCAGCCGGAATGCCGCTTCGTTCTGGAGCAGTACATTCATGCGGCCCGTTCTAGGCACTGGGCCAGCCAGTCGATCAGCCGGCGCTGGCACGGCAACGGTTCGTTGATTGCGCGCAACTCGGCCAGCACCCGGCCGAGATCGTCGGGCTCGTCGAGGTCGGTCAGCGGTTCGAGCATTTCCCAGGCGCATTCGGTGTCGACCGAGCGCAGGAACTCGCGCGCGGTGTCGGACCGGCTGTAGCGAACCGAATCCCAGGTCCCGGCGTCGATGGCATGGTTGGCGCCGAACAGCCAGAATCCGCCGTCGTGCGCCGGGCCCAGCACGCTGCGCGACGCCTCGCCGGTCAGCCAGTCGGCCGCGAAGCGCAGGTGGTGCGGCTCGAGCTGCGGCAGGTCGGCACCGACCAGGATTGCGCTGCCGTGGCGCCGGACCAGTGCGGTGTGCACGCCGGCCATGCGCAGCCCCAGCGACCCCTCGGGCTGGCCGATCCGCGGCAGGTTGCGCCACAGCGGGTGGTCCAGACCGCCGGCTTCGGCGACGGCCCAGTAGATCGGAAGACCGGCTGCGCCCCCCACTTCGGCCACGCATGCGGCCGCGCGCCGGTGCCAATCCTCGGCCGTCTCCCGACCGAGAACGGCGGCCAGGCGGGTCTTGATCGGGGAATGACCGGGGGTCTTGACGAAAATGGCGACGGCGCAGGCCGGTGCGGGGTTCGGATTTGCGCTGCTCAAGATTCTGGTTTTCCGGTTCGGGCTCGGGACTTGTTCCACAATTCTAGGGTAAGCCACAGGTGTGCAAGCGTCGTGCGCAACCAGCCGTGCTCGCGGTATCTCCGGGCCGACGTGGCCAGCGGCACGCCGATCCGGGTCAGGCCGACGCCCTGGCGGCGGGCCCGGACGACGAAGTCGAGGTCCTCGCCGCGGCCGAATCCGGGATCGAAGCCGCCCAGTTCGTCGAACACGCGCCGCGCGACCAGCCAGCCTTGGTCGCCGAACGGCAGCCCGAACAGCGCCGATCGCAGGTTGGCGCCGCGCGCGTTGAGCCGGGCCAGCCGCGGGCCGTCGTCGAAGGCGAGGTCGAACCAGCCGATCGTCTCCGGCGGGTTCACGGGCGGGTCGCCGGCAAAATGCGCCGCGGCCTCCAGCGCTACGGGGCCGGGGCGCGAGTCGGCGTGCAGCAGCCACAGCACCGGGGCCGAGCACGCAGCCACGCCGCGATTGAGCTGGCCGGCGCGGCCCGGCGGACCGGTCAGCCAGCGAAATCCGGGCTCGGCCGGCCCCGACGGCCGCGGCCCGCAGGCGCTGACGACGATTTCGGCCGTCTCGGCCAGCGGTGCCAGCCGCGGCAGCAGGCCGCGCCACGCCTGCTCGCCGGGACCGGCCGGAATGATGATCGCAAGTCTGGCGATCGCGGGTCTGGCATCCGGGTCGTGCATCGCGTCAGTGTAGTGCCGCGGATGTTGACCGGCGGTCCGGACGCGCGCGCCGAAGGTGGGCTGGTGTAGACTCCTCTGACCAAGGGGCGCCGTACGGCGGGCGCCGGGTTCGAGCGCGTTGACCGCCTCGATCGAGTCATCCGAATCGAGAAAATTCATTTGAGCTATCAAGTCCTTGCGAGAAAGTGGCGGCCGCGCGATTTCGCCTCGCTGGTCGGCCAGGACCACGTCGTCCGGGCACTGACCAACGGCCTCGACGAGGGCCGCCTGCACCACGCGTTCCTGTTTACCGGAACGCGCGGCGTGGGCAAGACGACGATTGCGCGCATTCTCGCCAAGTCGCTGAACTGCCTCGAGGGCGTGTCTTCGAAACCGTGCGGCGAATGCGCGCACTGCAGCGCAATCGACGAGGGCCGCTTCGTCGACCTGCTCGAGATCGACGCCGCCTCGCGCACCAAGGTCGACGACACGCGCGAGATGCTCGACAACGTCCAGTACGCGCCGGCGCGCGGGCGGTTCAAGGTGTACCTGATCGATGAGGTGCACATGCTGTCCACGCACAGTTTCAACGCGCTGCTCAAGACGCTCGAGGAGCCTCCCGAGCACGTCAAGTTCGTGCTCGCGACGACCGACCCGCAGAAGATTCCGCTTACCATTCTGTCGCGCTGTCTGCAGTTCAATCTACGACGGCTGAGCGTCGCCGAGATCGCCGGCCAGCTCGAACACATCCTTGCCGCCGAGGGTTTGGAGTTCGAACCGGCCGCGGTCGGCCTGCTCGCGCGTGCCGCCGACGGCAGCATGCGCGACGGGCTGAGCCTGCTCGACCAGGCGCTGGCGGGGGGCAACGGCCGGCTCGGGGCGGCTGCGGTCGAGGACATGCTCGGCACCGTCGAGCAGCGCCATCTCAACGCGATCGTCGAGGCGCTGATCGCCGGCGATGCGAAAGCCGCACTGGACGCCGTCGCCGAGGTGTTCGCGCTCGCGCGCGACCTGTCCAGGCTGCTCGCCGATCTGGCCGAGATGCTGCACCGGATCGCACTGATCCAGCAGATCGCTGATTACCGCGACGACAGCCGTACCGACTGGGAGCAACTGGTCGACTACGCCGGCCGGATGGATCCCGAAGACGTCCAGCTCGCCTACCAGATCGCCGTGACCGGCCGGCGCGACCTGGGGCTGGCGCCGTCGATGCGAACCGGCTGCGAAATGACCATCCTGCGATTGTTCGCGTTCCAGCCGGCGCCCGGACCGGGCCCGGTTCGGCACTCGACGCCGACACGCGAGCAGGCTCCGGCGCCGAAACCGGCACGGGACGAGGCGAGTGCGGGCGAACGGGCGGTGCGCGAAACGGGCCCGGCCGCCGGTGCGCCGGCGAAGGCCGGGGCCAGGGCGGGTGGTGCGGGCGGCGCGCTGAGCCCGGAAAACTGGCCCGCGGTCCTGCCGCAGCTCGGCCTGAACGGTTCAGTGCGCGCGGTCGCCGGCGTGCTGGCGCTGACCCGGATCGACGGCGACCGGGTTGAATTCCGGCTCGCGCGCGACGATCTGAATCTCGTGACCGAACGTTTCCGGGCGAGCCTCGCCGAGGCCCTGTCGCAGTACGCCGGGCGCGATCTGCGGCTGGATTTCAGGCCGTCGGGCGATGGCGAATCACTGGTCACGCCGGCAAGCCTGGAAAGCGAAGAGAAGTCGCGCGTCCAGGCCGAGGCCGAAAGCGCGGTCGCGCACGACCCGGTGGTGCAGCGCATGCGCGAGACCTTCGATGCCGAAGTGGTCGCCGGCTCGGTCAGGCCGGCCGGCGCCGAGTCCCGTCCGCGTGACGACCGCCCGTGCAACGACCACGATTGAATCCGTCTGCCCCCTTCCGGAGTCGAACATGAAAGGCAACATCGCGCAATTGATGCAACAGGCGCAGAAGATGCAGGAAAACCTCAAGCGGGCCCAGGCGGAACTCGCCGAACTCGAGGTCGCCGGCCAGGCCGGCGGCGGCATGGTCGAGGTGACGATGAACGGCCGCCACGAAGTCCGCAGGGTTGCGATCGACCCGGCGGTCGGCGACGACCTGGAAATGCTCGAGGATCTTGTCGCGGCCGCCGTCAACGACGCGGTCAACCGGGTCCAGGAAGCGAGCCGCGAAAAGCTTTCCGGGCTGACCGGCGGCTTCCCGATGCCGCCCGGTTTCGACCTGTCGTGACCCCCGAGCCGCACCCCGCGGTCGCGGTCCGGACGTGAACGACCCCGTTGTCGATGAACTGCTGACGGCGCTGCGCTGCCTGCCAGGCGTCGGCGCGCGCACGGCGCAGCGGATGGCGCTGCACCTGCTCGAGCGCGACCGGGCCGGGGGCGCACGTCTCGCCGAAGTGCTGGGTCGGGCGATGCGTGAGATCCGGCAGTGCGAGTCGTGCCGCAATTTCACGTCGGCGAGGCGCTGCGGAATCTGCACCAGCGCGCGCCGCTCGGACCGGCTGCTGTGCGTCGTCGAGACGCCGGCCGATGTCCTCGCAATCGAGCAGGCCACCGGCTTCGACGGCCGCTACTTCGTGCTGCTCGGCCGATTGTCGCCGCTCGACGGGATCGGCCCGGAGGACCTGGGGCTGGACCGGCTCGAGCAGCGGCTGGCCGACGAGCCGATCGAGGAGGTCATCGTCGCGACCAACTCGACCGTCGAAGGCGAAGCCACGGCGCACTACATTGCCCGGCTGGCGGCCCGCCGCGGAATCCGCCTGTCGCGCCTGGCCCAGGGCGTGCCGCTGGGCGGGGAACTCGAGTACACCGACCAGACGACGCTGGCGCATGCATTCGCGTCGCGGCTGCCGGTCCCGTCGGACGATTCCGGGTGATCGGGGCCGATTGATTTCGGCGGGTGTTCGCTTCGATGGCCCTTCGATGACCGTTCTCACGATTTGAGAAAATCGCGTGATTCAATCACCGCGAACCCGAACGGCAGGACCCGAAATGAAAACGAACCGGACCCGCTCCAGCCGCGCCCTGCGCGACCAGATCGTCGGCAAGTGCATCGCCGGCGTGGTCGCCCGGCCCGGGCGCAACGGGGAACCGCCGACGGTGATGATGCTGCAGTTCGACGACGGCTCGGTGGTGGAATTCATCACGCCGCGCAGCGATCGTCTGCTGCGCGCGGCCGCCGCTCGAAGCGCGCGCTCGGGTTCGCCTCGGCCGACGCACGAGGCGGGACCCGATCAGCTCGCGCTCGCGGCAATCTGAGCCGGGTCCGGCGCCGGCACGCCGGCACGCCGGCGCGCTCGGCCAGAACTCTTGACCAGAACACTCGACCAGGGCGCCGATCGTTATCCACAAAAGCTGTGGAAAACCTTGTGGGCAAGGGCGTTGCCGGCGCGGACCCGTACCGGCGTCACAAAATTGACCAAATTTTGTTCAATAAAAAAATATATTAAAAAACAGAGAGTTGAATGTGTGATCGGGGCGTATTGCGAATCGGTGCGGTGTAAACGTTTTGTCAAACTGCAAATCAACGCATTGTGCATAACAGACGAGCCATCGTTCTAGAAAAACGACGCAAGTCCTTGATCATAGGTTGGCCGGCCTGGCGCCGCCGCAGTAGGCAGGGTGGCGAACAAGGCAGGTTCACAGGCCCAGCCGGTCCGGCCAAGCGGCAAGCGCCTCGAGCACGTCGGCGCGTTCCGGATGCTGCGCGGCCAGCGCCGCGACCCGCTCGCGGTATTCGTCGATCCGGATCGACGCCAGTTCCGGGTCGCGGCACAGCTTGCGCGCACGGTATTCGTGCCACTCGGTCTGGTGCTCCGGGTCCAGTCGTTCCTCGGCGTGCCGGCCGATGAAGTGCACCATCAGATCATTGAGCCGGTCGTCGGCGAACGGACCGGCGCCGCCGTCGAGCAGCGCGGCGATCTCGTCCGGGCTCATGCGGCGTACCCGCTCGGCCAGCGCGCGGTCGCCGTTCGGGACAAAACCGTCATACAGCGCGGTTTCGGGGTCCTGCGAGACCCCGCGCCGAGCTTCGCCGAAGGCCCGGCCGAGCCGCGCGACGAATTCCGGGGCGCCGGCGAGCAGTGCCGCATGGGCGGCTGATTGTTGCGGGTCGATGGCGGTACGCCGGCGAGCAGCGCCATCGAGCACGTTCATCGGCGACAGCATCGGGCAGCGGTTGGTCCGGATCCACTTGACCGGCAGCCGGACAAGGTCCTCGGGCAGATCGCGCTGCGGCGTCCAGTACAGGTCGGCGAGCATCTCGGCGTCGTGATCGAAGAACGGTTCGGGCGAATGGCGCAGGTTCCAGACCAGCCACTGGGTCCGGATGTCCGGGTGTCGGAACAGCGGTACGACCGGGGCGATGCAGAACTCGACGGCCGGAAAGCGTGACGAGGCGTGCAGCAAGCTGTTGCCGGAGGACAGCAGCCGCTCGGCCTGGCGGCGATCGCGCAACGACAGCGCCCACTGCCACAGCTTCGGCTGGGCGCTTGCGACAAGTCTGGCCATGGCGATCGTGTTTTCGACGTCGGCCAGCGCATCGTGGGCGCGATCGGTCGGAAAGCCATTGGCCCGGGCCAGATCCTCGAGCCGGAAGCCGGGCCACCCGTCGTCGTTGTCGTGCCAGGCGATGCCGTCGGGCCGGAGCGCGCGCGTCAGGCGCAGTACGTCGATCAGGTCGAAGCGGCTGTTGCCGTTTTTGAACTCGCGCGCGTACGGGTCGATGAAATTGCGCCAGAACAGGAAGCGCGAGACCTCGTCGTCGAAGCGGAAGTTGTTATAGCCGACCGAGCATGTCCCGGGTGTGCTCATCAGATCGAAGACCCGGTTGGCGAACTCGTATTCGGGAACGCCGCGCTCGAGCGCGAGCTGCGGCGTGATGCCGGTGATCAGGCACGCCTCGGGTGTCGGCAGCACGTCCGAGGTCGGCTGGCAATACCACACGACCGGCTCGCCGACCGGCTCGAGCCGCACATCGGTCCGGATCGCGGCGAACTGGCAGGGCCGGTCGCGGCGGGGATCGGCGCCGAAGGTCTCGTAGTCGTGCCAGAGGAAGGTTTCCGCGTTCGCCATCTTCATGTCCCCGGGTGAATGTTGCGCCGCCCCGGGCGCAGCTCAGGCCAGCAGTTCATCGATGGCCTCCAGCGTCCGGGTCAGCTGCGCCTCGGGGGTATAGAAGTTCGGCGACAGCCGCAATGCGGTGCCGCGCCGGGCGACGTGGATGCCGCGGCCGGCCAGTCCCCTGACGACGGCGTCGGGGTCGGTGCGCCCGTCGCGCAGCCGGAACGAGACGATGCCGGCGCGACGCTCCGGCGCCGCCGGCGTGACCACGTCGACGCCGGCGATGCCGTCAAGGCCCTCGATCAGCGTCCCGGTGCGTGCCAGCAGCGCCTCGGCGCGCCGGCCGGCGTCGAATTGCAGCAGCAGCGCCAGCGCGGCCTCGAGCCCGTGGATGCCGGCCATGTTCGGCGTGCCGGGCTCGAACCGGCGCGCATTTTCCGGCACGCGCCAGTCGGCGCGGTCGAAGTCGAACATGTCCGGCCACATCCGCCAGCCGCTGAGCACCGGATTCAGCCGGTCCCGCGCTTCGGGCCGCGACCAGAAGATCGCCAGCCCCTCGGGCGCCAGCAGCCACTTGTGGCTGCCGGCGACGACGAAATCGACCTCGACCGCGCCGACATCCAGCGGCAGCGCCCCGACGTGCTGGATCGCATCGACGACCAGCAGCGCACCGCAGTCCCGGCATGCGCGACCCAGCCGCGCCAGGTCCAGCCGAACGCCGGTGTCGTAGCGCACTGAGCTGACCGTGAGCAGGCGAACCGAATCGTCCAGCGCAGCGCAGATCGCGCCCTCGGGATCGTCGAGCGAGAACGGCGCCTCGCGCACGTCGACGAAATCGGGCACCAGATGGTGCCACGGCAGCAGATTGCTCGGAAAATCGCCGCCGCAGCACACCAGCGCATCGCCCTCGCGCCAGTCCAGCCCGCCGGCGATCACGCTCAGGCCCTCCGATGTATTCTTGACCAGCGCGACATCGTCGGGCCGTCCGCCGAGGAACGCCGCGGCGTGCTCGCGCAGCCGTTCCTCGGTCCTGAGCCAGGACGGATAGTCGAGCGCGCCGCGCTCGCAGTTCTGTTCGACGAACCGGCGCATGGCTGCGGCCACCGGCGCCGGCCATGGCGAGATCGCGGCGTGATTGAGCCAGACGTGGCGGTCGATGACGGGGAACAGGTCGGAGCCAGCGGCCGAAGCGGTCGTTGAAGAAATCATCGAGAGGTCGTTGACGGGGTCATGGAGCGGACGGGTTCGGTATTCGAAGATCAGGCTGCGGCCGCCGCGCGTTGCATCTTCCATGTCGACATGGATGCGTTCTTCGCCAGCGTCGAGCAGCGCGACCGGCCCGAATTGCGCGGACATGCCGTCATTGTAGGGGGCGACGGCCGCCGCGGGGTCGTCGCCGCGGCAAGCTACGAGGCGCGCCGTTTCGGCGCCCGTTCGGCGATGCCGGTCGGGCGCGCCCTGCGGCTGTGCCCGCAGGCGGTCGTGGTCCCGCCCCGCCACGCCCGCTACCGGGAAATCTCGAACGCGATCTTCGCGATCCTCGACGAATACGCCGAGCGGGTCGAGCGCCTGAGCATCGACGAGGCGTTCCTGGACATGACGGCGACCGCGGACGCCGACGTGCTGGCCGCCGCGCGCGCCATCAAGCGGCGGATCTCGGCCGGGACCGGGCTGACCGCCTCGATCGGGATTGGCGAAAGCAAGCTGGTCGCCAAGCTTGCCTCGGCCTACGACAAACCCGATGGCCTGACCCGGATCCGGCCCGATGAAACCCGGCGCTTTCTCGACCCCCAGCCGGTTCGGCGCCTGCCCGGCGTCGGGCCGGCCACCGGCGCGCGTCTCAACGAGGCCGGCATCCTGACGATCGGCCAGCTGCGAACCGCGCCGCCGGATCTGCTGGACGGCATCCTCGGCCGGCAGGCCGAATCGTTCCGCGCCCGGGCCGCCGGGATCGATCCGCGCGAGGTCGCCGCCGACCGGCCCCGGCGCTCGATCAGCCAGGAATCGACGTTCGAGGAAGACCTGCACGGCCTTGACGAGATCACGGCGGTGATCCGGCGGCAGGCCGCGCAATGCGCCGAGCGTCTGACCGCGCGCGGGCTGTACGCGCGCGCGGTCCACCTGAAGCTGCGCTCGGGCGGATTCTCGACGCTGACGCGCAGCCAAACCCTGGCGGGCTTCACCCGCTCGCCCGACGAGATCGCCCGGGCAGCGACCTCGATGGCCGAGGGCTGGGCGCGCTACCAGGCGCGCATCGGCGTGCGGCTGATCGGGGTCGGCGTCTCGGCGCTGGCGGAAAAGCCCGGGCCGGAAGAATTGCTGTAGCGCCTGCAGGCGCGTCGGGCAATCAGCTGCTGCGCGGTTCTCCGTGGCTTTCGCGCAGTTCGCGCCGCAGGATCTTGCCGACGTTGGTCTTGGGCAACTCGTCGACGAACTCGACGTAGCGTGGCACCTTGTAGCCGGTCAGCTCCTTCTTGCAGAATTCGCGCAACTCGTCGACCGTCAGCGATTTGTCCTTCGGCACGACGACGACCTTGACCGCCTCACCGGACTTCTCGTCGTCGACGCCGATCGCGCCGACCTCGAGCACCTTCGGGTGTGAGGCGACCACGTCCTCGACCTCGTTCGGATAGACGTTGAACCCGGAGACCAGGATCATGTCCTTCTTGCGGTCGACGATGTAGAAGTAGCCATTCTCGTCGCGGCAGGCCATGTCGCCGGTCTTCAGCCAGCCGTCGTCGCCGAGCACCTTCGCGGTCTCCTCGGGCCGGTTCCAGTAGCCCTTCATGACCTGTGGTCCGCGCACGCACAATTCGCCCGGCTCGCCGATCGCGACCTCGTTGCCGTCGGCGTCGACGACCTTGCACGCGGTCGACGGGATCGGCAACCCGATCGCGCCGTTGTAGTCTTCCAGGTCGATCGGGTTGATGCACGCCGCCGGAGACGTTTCGGTCAGCCCGTAGGCTTCGATCAGCGGCACGCCGGTGACCTTCTTCCACTGTTCGGCCACCGCGCGCTGCACGGCCATGCCGCCGCCCAGCGTCAGGCGCAGATGACTGAAATCCAGGCCCTCGAAGCCGGGTGCGTGCAGCAGACCGTTGAACAGCGTGTTGACGCCGGTAATGGCCGTGAACGGCTCCTTCTTCAGCTCCCTGACGAAGCCCTTCATGTCGCGCGGGTTCGTGATCAGCAGGTTGCGTCCGCCAAATTTGAGGAAGACGAGGCAGTTGGCGGTCAGCGCGAAGATGTGGTAGAGCGGCAGCGCGGTGACGATGACCTCGCGTCCGTAGTCGATCAGACCCCCCAGCCACGCCGAGGCCTGCTGGACGTTGGCGACGATGTTGCCGTGGGTCAGCATCGCGCCCTTCGAGACGCCGGTGGTGCCGCCGGTGTACTGTAGAAAGGCCAGGTCGTCGTGGCCGAGCGCCGGTGCGTCCAGGCGCCCGGGCGACCCGGCGCCCAGCGCATCGCCGAAGCGCATCGACCCGGGCAGGTCGTAGTCCGGCACTTCCTTCCTGACGCGGCGCAGCATGAAATTGATCAGCGGACCCTTCGGAAAGCCGAGCAGGTCGCCGACGCCGGTGACGAACACGTGCTCGACCGGCGTGTCGTCGACGACGCTGGCCAGCGTGTGGGCGAAATTTTCCAGCACGACGATCGCCTTCGCGCCCGAATCGCTGAGCTGGTGCCTGAGCTCGCGCGCGGTGTAGAGCGGGTTGGTGTTGACGACGACCAGCCCGGCCCGCAGCGCGCCGAACATCGCGATCGGATACTGAAGCAGGTTGGGCAGCATGATCGCGACCCGATCGCCCTTTTCCAGGCCCAGCGACTGCAGACAGGCACCGAACGCGGCGCTTTTGCGGTCGAGTTCGCGATAGCTGATCCCGCGTCCGTAATTGACGAACATGATCTGGTCGGCGAAGCGCTCGCAGCTGTGGTTGAAGATATCGGCCACCGAGCGGAACTCGTCCATGTCGATTTCGGCGGGAACCCCCTTCGAATAATGTTGCAGCCAGGCTTGGTCGGTCATGGGCTCTTTACTTCTGTTCGGGCGTGATTTCGGGAACCGGTAGATTCTCACAGGTTGAATGGCCGTACAAGCCCGGCGGCGCCGGAAGCGCCGGCCGGCCGGCCGGCGACACCGCGCCCGGGTTCCGGACGGGTATCATGCAGGCAGCGGAGGCCCGCCACACGGAAGGTCCGATGGGTGAGCAGAACGTAAACCAGTCCAGCGACGAGGACGTCCGGCGCGCGTTCATGAAGGCGCTTCTCAACGAAGTGCGCGCGATGGAGGAGATGCTGGACGCGGGGCTGTTCGAGCGCGACGTTCGGCGAATCGGCGCGGAGCAGGAGATGTTCCTGGTCGACCGGGCGTTCCGGCCCGCGATGACTGCGATGCAACTGCTCGAGGGCCTGGACGACAAGCGTTTCACGCACGAGCTCGGGCTGTTCAATCTCGAGGCCAACCTGTCGCCGCTGGACCTGGGCGGGGATTGCCTGAGGCGCCTGGAGGCCGAAACCGGCGAGGTGCTCGCGATCGCGCGCGAGCACGCCCACAGGGTCGATTCGGAGGTCGCGCTGGTCGGCATCCTGCCGACGCTGACGCGCGATCACCTGACGCTCAGCGCGATGGTGCCCACGGCCCGCTATTTCGCCCTCAACGACGCGCTGCTGCGCCTCCGCGGCTCGGACTTCCAGTTTGCGATCAAGGGCATCGACCAGCTCGACTTCCAGCACGACAATCTGATGCTCGAGGCCTGCAACACCAGTTATCAGGTCCACTTCCAGGTCGGCTCCGAGGAGTTCGCCTCGCTGTACAACGTCGCCCAGGTCGTTACCGGGCCGCTGCTGGCGGCGTGCGTCAACTCGCCGATCCTGCTCGGCAAGCGGCTGTGGCACGAAAGCCGGATCGCCGTGTTCGAGAACTCGATCGACGCGCGCTCCGAGGCGCTGGCCAAGCGCGGGCTGCGGCCGCGCGTGCACTTCGGCGACCACTGGATCGACAGCTCGGTCATCGAGATCTTCAAGGAGGATATCGCGCGCTTCCGCGTGATCCTGACCACCGAGTTCGAACACGACCCGATCGGCATGGTGCGCCGGGGCGAAGTGCCCAGGCTCAACGCGCTGAGGCTGCACAACGGCACCGTCTACCGCTGGAACCGGGCCTGCTACGGGATTTCCGAAAACGGCAAGCCGCATCTGAGGATCGAGAACCGGGTCATCCCGTCCGGGCCGACGGTGCTCGACGAGGTCGCCAACGCCGCGTTCTTCTTCGGCATGATGTCTCGGCTTTCGCACAGCATCGAGGACATCCGCGAGCACTTCAACTTCTCGGACGTCAAGAGCAATTTCATGTCGGCCGCTCGCGACGGCCTGCGCGCCCAGCAGATCTGGTTCGACCAGCGCCAGGTGCCGGCCCAGAGGCTGATCACCGAGGAACTGCTGCCGCTGGCCGAGCAGGGGCTGAAGGAGGCCTCGATCGACCCGGACGATATCGAGCGCTACCTGGGCGTGATCGAAAAGCGCGTCGCGAAGGGCAGGACCGGCGCGCGCTGGCAGCTCGAGTCGCTGGCCAACATGGAAGAGCGCGGCAGCCTGCACGAGCGCCTGCGCGCACTGACCAAGAGCATGGTCGACCAGCAGCAGAGCGGCCGTCCGGTGGCCGACTGGGAACTGGCCGAGTTCTGCCAGACCCAGGACTGGCGCGAGAGCTACCGCACCGTGGGCCAGTTCATGGCCACGGACCTGTTCACGGTGCGGCCCGACGACATCGTCGATTTCGCCGCCAGCCTGATGGAATGGCGCTACGTCCGCCATGTGCCGGTCGAGGACGATTCCGGGCGTCTGCTCGGACTCGTCAGCCACCGCCAGCTGCTGCGCCTGATCGCGCGCGGACTGGACAAGGACGCCGGTCCGGTCATGGTGCGCGACATCATGCGCCCGAACCCGATCACGGTCAGCCCGGAGACGACGACGGTCGAGGCCATCCGGCTGATGCGCGAGAACCGGCTGAGCTGCCTGCCGGTGACCGAGAACGGCAAGCTGGTCGGGCTGGTGACCGAGTACGACCTGATCGTCGTCGCTTCGCGGCTGCTCGAGTCGGTGCTCGATGAGTAAAAGGCCCGGCTGGATTCAGGCGTGCCTGATCACCGGCGTGCTGTCGATCCTGTCCGGCTGCGGCGCCCCGGTCGACGACGAGACCCGGATCCGGGAGACGATCGCCGAAATGATCGCGGCGCTGGAGGCCGGCGACGTCGGCGATTTCATGGATCCGGTGGCCGAGGATTTCATCGCCGGCAACGGCGGGCTGGACCGGCGCGCGATGGAATTGCTCGTTCGTCGGGAGCGACTGGCGCGCGACGCGATCCACGTGCGCAGGCTGGACACCAAGGTGCGACTGATCGGCGAGGGCAGGGCGGCGGCTTCGTTCCGGGCGCTGGCCACCGGCGGGTCCGGAGTGCTTCCGGACGAGGCGCGATTCTGGCAGGTCACGACCGGCTGGCGGCTGGACGACGGACGCTGGCGCGTGATTTCGGCCGAGTGGGAGCCGGCGCTGGGCAACCTCTGAACAACCCCGCAAAGGCGCCGTCGCACTCCGCGCAGGGTTGTTCAGCCTTTCCCTGGGCAATCGAGGCGCGGGAGCGAATACAATACGCGGCTGAACGATGCGGGGCGGAGACCCCTGTCGATACAGTCACCGCGCAGTGCGGCGTCCTGAATCGGAGATTCAGGCAAATCACCATTTTGAGGAGACCCGTACCGATGCAGCGTACGCTTTCGATTGTCAAGCCCGACGCCGTGGCCCGGAACGTGATCGGCGAAATCTTCACCCGGTTCGAACGCGCCGGCCTGAAGATCGTCGCGGCCCGGATGATGCACCTGTCGCGCGAACAGGCCGAAGGATTTTATGCCGTCCACCGGGAGCGGCCGTTTTTTGCCGACCTGGTCGAATTCATGACCTCGGGCCCGGTCATGGTGCAGGTGCTCGAGGGCGAGGACGCCATCGCGCGCAACCGCGAACTGATGGGCGCGACCGATCCGCGCCAGGCCGCGCCCGGCACGATCCGCGCCGATTTCGCCTCGAGCATCGACGCCAACGCCGTGCACGGGTCGGACGGCGAGGATACCGCGGCCGAGGAGATTGCATTCTTCTTCGGCGACGATGAGATATACTCGCGGTAATTTTGGGTGTGAAAACAAATGGCTGAAGCTGCCCCCAAGACGAACCTGCTCGGAATGGACCGGGAAGGGCTGGAGCGTTTTTTCGCCTCGCTGGGCGAAAAACCGTTCCGGGCCCGGCAGCTTCTGCAATGGATCTACAAGCGCGGCGTCACCGACTTCGAAGCGATGTCCGACCTCAGCCGCGGCCTGCGCATGCGGCTGTCCGGGCTGGCCGAGATTCGACCGCCCGCGGTGCTGCGCGAGCAGCTGTCGGCCGACGGCACGGTCAAGTGGCTGATGTCGCTGCCCGGGGGCAACGTCGTCGAGACGGTGTTCATTCCGGAGCCGGACCGGGCGACGCTGTGCATATCGTCGCAGGTCGGCTGCATGCTCAACTGCACATTCTGTTCGACCGCGATGCAGGGCTTCGCGCGCAATCTGTCCGCGGCCGAGATCATCGGCCAGGTCTGGCTGGGCAGCGAGAGAACCGGCGGGCGGCGCATCACCAACGTCGTGCTGATGGGCATGGGCGAGCCGCTTCTGAATCTCGACCAGGTCCGGCCGGCGCTGGGGCTTTTGCGCGACGACCTGGCCTACGGGCTCGCCGCGCGCCGGGTCACGGTCTCGACCGCCGGCGTCGTACCGGGCATCGACGCGCTGCGCGAAGCCCCGGCGATCGCGCTGGCGGTTTCGCTGCACGCGCCCGACGATGAACTCAGGAGCCGGCTGGTGCCGCTGAACCGGAAGTACCCGATCGCCGAGCTGCTGGCCGCGTGCCGCCGCTACCTGGCCGAACGCCGGCCCAAGCAGTCGATCACGTTCGAATACACGATGATCGACGGCGTCAACGACTCGCCGGAGCTGGCCCGCCAATTGCTGCGCGTGCTCGCCAACGTGCCGAGCAAGATCAACCTCATTCCGTTCAACCCGTTCCCCGGCACCCCGTTCCGGTGCAGTTCGCCCGAGCGCATGCTTCGATTCCAGGAAATCCTGCGTGCCGGCGGCCTGATCGCGACCATCCGCAAGACACGCGGCGACGATATCGACGCGGCCTGCGGGCAGCTGGTCGGCAAGGTGCTGTCGAGCAGCGGGCGGCGAGCGCTCGTGCAGCAGCAACTCGCCCGGCAGGCGGTCGTCGCATGAGGCGGACCGCGACAGGCCTGCGCGCCGCGGCGCGGACCGTCGCGCCGGCGCTGGTCGTGAGGGTCATCATGCTGGTCTTTGTGCCGGGGCTGGCCGGCTGTGCGGCCAGCGGTTCCGAGGTCGATCCGCACCGGACCGGTTCCAGCGTCGAGCGCTCCAGCCCGGTACGCGCCGCCGAGCTCAATACCCGACTCGGCGTCGGCTACCTCGAGCGCGGCGACCTGCAAGTGGCGATGCAGAAGCTCGAGCTCGCCCTCCGGCAGGACCCGAAGCACGTTCCGGCGCACATGGCGCTCGGCATCGTCTACGACACGATCGGGCGCGAAGGCAAGGCGCTGGAGCACCTCGAGACCGCGGTTCGACTTGCACCCGAGGACGGAGCAGCGCAAAATACCTACGCGGCGCTGTTGTGCCGCACCGGGAGATTCGCCGAGGCCGACCGGCATTTCCGGGCCGCGCTGGAAGACCCGTTCTACGGTACGCCCGACGTGGCCCTGGCCAATGCGGGTTCGTGCGCGCGCCGCGCCGGGGAACTGGACAAGGCCGAACGGTATCTTCGCCGGGCGATCGAAATCGCTCCGGAAAACCGGACGGCGCTGTACAACCTGGCATTGGTGTCGTTCGATCAGGGCGAACCGCTGGCCGCGCGCGCCTTTCTCCAGCGTCTGGCGGCCGGCGGGCCGCTGAGCCCGACGGCGCTTCTGCTCGGCGTCAGGGTCGAGCGGGCGCTGGGCAGCGAGGCGGACGCGCAGGAATACGCGCGTCTTCTCACGAAACGATTTCCGGATTCACCCCAGGCCTCCGAACTGAGGCAACAGAACGAAAACGATGACTGAAACCGAGAGCGATCAACGGCAGTACGCGGGGGACAACATGGAATTCGACGTCGGCTCGGCATTGCGCGAGGCGCGCCGACGACGTCAGTTGGAACTTGCCGAAGTCGCCGCGCAGCTCAAGCTTCCCCGTACGACCATCGAACACCTCGAGAACGGACGGCTGGAGCGCGTCGCGTCGATCTATCGGCGCGGATACATCGCCAACTACGCGCGCCTGGTCGGGCTGGACCCGCAACCGCTGCTCGACGCGCTCGACGCCGACGAGCCGGCGCCGCTGCGCGAAGTGATGCCGGCGCCCAGGTCGGGCCAGGGCTTCGATCGATTCGTCCGGTTCGCGAGCTATCTGCTGGCCACGACGGTGATCGTCCCGCCCCTGGTCTACTTCTTCGTGATCGGCGGCGCACGGCTGTTCGAGGCCGAACCTGTGGCCGTCGGCGAAGCGGCGCCCGGCGCGGCGGAGACCGGGGAGGAACGCCCGGCGGGGTACCGTGAACGCATCGCCGACGCGCTGGCGCTGCGTCCGCTCGACGACGGCCGGGAGCAGGATTCCCATCTTTCCGCGTCGGCGCTTCCGCTGGGCGCGATGCGCGCGCCGGTTGCGGTCGATCCGGCCGCGGCCGAACCGGTCGCGGCGAACGAGCCCGCTCCGCCGGAAGAAACGGTCGGGCCGATGGCCCGGATCGGCCTCGAACTGGTCGAGGACAGCTGGGTCGAGATCGAGACCGCAGACGGCGAGCGGATCGAGTTCGACCTGTTGCGCGCCGGCACGGCGCGCAGCTATTCCGGCATGCCGCCGTTCCGGGTCCTGCTCGGCCGGGCCAACGCCGTGAACATGACGCTGGACGGCCGGCCGTACGATTTCGACGGTCACGACCAGGGCGGTGTGGTCGAGATCGAGGTCGGCGCCGTGCCGATGCCGGCAGGCGGCGAAGGCGAGACCCCGGGCGGGTCGGCGACCGAATAGCCGTCGACGCCGGACTATCGTGCACCGCCCGGCGCGGCCGGGCGGCGCCGTCGCATGGCTCGTTGCAACCCGTCACGAACCGTCACCATTCTCGGAGAACGAAATGAAAACCCTGCAGTCGGTCCGGGGAATGCACGATATTCTGCCGGCCGAAATCGGCGGCTGGCAGTGGCTGGAACGCAAGCTGCGTTCGGTCATGGCGCGATACGGTTTTTCCGAGATCCGGATCCCGCTGGTCGAGAAGACCGAACTGTTCACACGTGCGATCGGCCAGGGAACCGACGTCGTCGAGAAGGAAATGTACGCCTTCGAGGACCGCAACGGCGACAGCCTGTGCCTGCGGCCCGAGGGCACGGCCGGCGTGGTCCGGGCCGTGCTGCAGCACGGCCTGCTGAACCCGCCGGGCCTGAAGGTCTGGTACGCCGGGCCGATGTTTCGCCACGAACGTCCGCAAAAGGGCCGTCAGCGGCAGTTCCACCAGACCGGCGTCGAGGTCTTCGGCCTTGGTGCGCCGGCCGTCGATGCCGAACTGATCGCGCTGGGCACGCGCCTGTGGAGGGAACTGGGAATCGCCGGCGAGATCGAGCTCGAACTCAATACGCTCGGCGACCGTGACGACCGCGAACGCTACCGGGAGGCCCTGCGCGGCTTTCTCGAGCCCGTGCGCGACCGCCTCGACGACGACAGCCGCCGGCGGCTGGAGACGAACCCGCTTCGGATCTTCGACAGCAAGGTGCCAGAGACGCGCGAGCTGATGCAGGACGCGCCGCGTCTGCTCGATCATCTCGGGCCCGGGGCGCGCGCGCATTTCGACGAATTGACCGCGATGCTCGCGGCCCAGGGCGTCGGGTACCGGCTCAATCCCGGGCTGGTGCGGGGCCTGGACTATTACAGCCGGACCGTGTTCGAGTGGACCACGACCTCGCTCGGCGCCCAGGGTACGGTCTGTGCCGGCGGGCGCTACGACGATCTGGTCGAAATCCAGGGCGGCAAGCCGACGCCCGGCATCGGCTTCGCGCTCGGCATGGAGCGGCTGCTGGAACTGGTTCGGGCGACCGGGCGCGCGTTCGACCGGCCGCCGCACGCCTATCTGCTCGGTTCCCGACCGGTCGGCGAACGGCTGCGGCTGGCCGAAGCGCTGCGCGACGGGTGGCCGGAGCTGGAGTTGGCCACCGACCTCCAGGGCGGCAGCTTCAAGGCCCAGTTCAAGCGCGCCGACCGTTCGGCTGCGGCGTTCGCGCTGGTGCTGGGCGAAGAGGAGCTCGCCGCCGGGTGCGTCTCGGTCAAGGATCTGAAAGGCGACCTGCCGCAGCAGAGCGTCGCGCGCGACGACCTGGCCCGCTGGCTGCGGGATCGGTTCGACGGCGCCGGGCGCGGCGGGGCAAGCTGATTTATCATCTTCCGGTTCAACCAGGCAAGCGAGCAATCCAATGGCCGTAGAACTCTACGACGAGCACGAACAAAGCGAACGCGTCCGCAACTGGCTGCGCGAAAACGGGGTATCGATCCTGATGGGCGTCGTGCTCGCGCTGGCCGGCATATTCGGCTGGCGACAATGGCAGGATTATCGCGCCGAGCAGGCGGCGCTGGCCAACGAATACTTCACCGTGATCCAGCAGGATTTGCAGGCCGACCGGCTGGAATCGGCGGCCGAGCAGTTTGCCGCGATGCGCGAGGCGGCCGGGAGCAATGGCTATGTCGCGCTGGCCGGCATGCTGCTGGCATCGAGCCAGGCCGAGGCCGGCAACAACGATGCCGCGGCCGGGATTCTGTCCGACTTGCTCGGCGGCGGCAAGTGGAAGGCGCTCGAGCCGCTGATCCGACTGCGTCTGGCGCAGGTCGAGAGCGCGCGCGACAACGCCGAGGCGGGGCTGGCGCTGCTCCAGGGCGATCCGCCGACCGGCTTCGAGGCGTTGTGGTACGAAACCCGAGGCGACCTGCTGCGCGATCTCGGGCGCCTGGAACAGGCCGCCAACGCGTACTCGCTCGCGGTCGAGCAGCTGCGCGGCGAGGGCAGCAACTTCCGCCAGGCCCGGACCAAGCTCGATGCGGTGCGTTCGCAGGCCGGTCTCGCGGAGGCTTCGTGAGGATTCTCCGGACCGGACTGCTGGTGCTGCTGGCCGCGACCGCCGCGGGTTGCGGCATGTTCGGCAAGAAGGATCCCGAACGCGATCCGGTGAAGCTCACCGACATCGACCGGACGCTCAACGTTCGGCGGGCCTGGAGCACCTCGGTCGGTGCGGGACTGGGCAAGAGCGCACCGGACCTGAAGCCGTTTTTCAGCGACGGCGAGATCTGGGTCGCCGACCACAAGGGCCGGATCGAGGTCATCGACAGCGAGCGCGGCAATCGGATCCGGCGGTTCGATATCGACATGTCGATATCGGCCGGACCGGTCGTGTTCGGCGACCGCGTGCTGGTCGGCACGTTCAACGGCCAGATCGTCGTGCTCGATCGGGCGACCGGCGCGATCGAGTGGCGGGCGCAGCTGTCGTCCGAGATTCTCGCCGAGCCGTTGCTGCGCGACGGGATCATCGTCGTGCGCTGCATCGACGGCCGCGTCTTCGGCCTGAACGCCGAGACCGGACTGCGCGAATGGGTCTATGACCGCAGCGTGCCGCTGCTGACGCTGCGCGGAAATTCCGCGCCCGTCGTGCGCGGCGGCCAGGTGTTCATCGGCCACGACGATGGTACCGTGACCGCGCTGGACCTGGCCGACGGCAACCTGCTGTGGGAGCAGCGCGTCGGACTACCCGAGGGCCGCACCCAGCTGGACCGGCTGGCCGACATCGACGGCCCCATGGTCATCGTCGGCCTGGACCTGTACTCGGCCAGCCAGCATGGCCGGATGGCGTCGCTGGCGCTGGACTCCGGCCGGCTGCTCTGGGTCAAGGAAATCGGCTCGTATTCGGGCGTGTCGGTCTCGCGCACACGCCTGGCGCTGACCGAGCCCGGCGATCGCGTCGTGATGATGGACCGCCGCAGCGGGTCGACGACCTGGACCAACGAGCAATTGCTTCGACGCGGGGTGACCCGGCCGGTTTTCCAGGGCGACTTCGTCGTCGTGGCCGACGGCGAGGGCTACATCCACTGGCTCGACGGCGATACCGGCCGGTTCGTCGCCCGTGAACGGGCCTCCCGGGATCGTCCGGCCGACGCGCCACTGGTGGTCGGAAACACGTTGTATCTGCTCGACGTCGACGGCAAGCTGACGGCCTGGCGCGTTGGCGCGTGACGGCCGCGACGGATTGGCCCCGGCGATGGACCCGGACGTGCTGCCCGTCGTCGTCATCGCCGGGCGCCCCAACGTCGGCAAATCGACGCTGTTCAACGCGCTGACGCGCACCCGCGCCGCGCTCGTCGCCGACGAGCCCGGCGTCACCCGCGACCGGATCTACGGCCGGGCCCGCCTCGACGGGCGCGATATCGTGCTGGTCGATACCGGCGGACTGAACCCGGACCCGGACAAGATCACCGCCGGCGCCGGTCGCCAGACCCGGCTTGCACTCGCCGAGGCCGACGTGATCGTGCTGGTCGTCGACGGACGCGGTTCGGCCGCCGGCGAGGACTTCGAGATCGCCGGCGAGATCCGGCAACTCGGCAAGCCGGTGGTGCTTGCGGTCAACAAGACCGACGGCATCGACGCCGATGCCGCGCTCGCCGAGTTCGCCGTCCTCGGCCTGGGCGAGACGGTCGCGATCGCCGCGGCGCACCGCAGGGGACTCGAACGGCTGGGCGACCTTGTCGGCGCGCGGTTGCCCGAGCCGGCCGCGGACGATCGTGAACCCGGCACCGGAGAGCGGATCCGGCTGGCCCTGATCGGCCGCCCCAACGTCGGCAAGTCGACGCTGCTGAATCGGCTGCTCGGAGACGAGCGCGCGGTCACGGCCGATCTCCCGGGCACCACCCGAGACCCGGTCGCGGCCGCGCTGGAACGCGACGGCCGCGACTACGAGCTGGTCGACACCGCCGGCATCCGCCGCCGCCGGCACAAGCACGAGAAGATCGAGTCGCTGAGCACTCTCAAGGCGATGCAGGCGATGGAGAATGCCGATGTGGTCTGCCTGCTGCTGGACGCCACCGAGGGTGTCACCGACCAGGATGCGCGGCTGGCCGGTCACGTGATCGAAGCCGGTCGCGGGCTGGTCGTCGTGCTCAACAAGTGGGACGGTCTCGATGAGCGCAGCCGGCAACGCTGCCTCGAGGAGGCGGGCGAGCGGCTGCGGTTTGTCTCGTGGGCGCCGGTGGTGATCGCCTCGGCGCTGCACGGCAGCGGGCTCGGCGAGCTGTTCGACGCGATCGAGACGGTCTACGACAGCGCCTGCCGATCGCTTCCGTCCGGACGGCTCAGCCGCGTGCTCGCCGACGCCGTGCAGGCCCATTCGCCGCCGATGGTGCAACGCTTTGCGGCCAAGCTGCGGTACGCGCACGCCGGCGGCAACTTCCCGACCCGGATCGTCATCCACGGCAACCGGACCCGGCACGTGCCGGATGCCTACCGGCGCTATCTCGTCAACCGTTTCCGCAGCGAATTCGACCTGATCGGGGTGCCGGTCCAGCTCGTCTTCCGCGATTCGGAAAACCCCTATGCCGGCCGCCGCAACAAGTTGACGCCGCGCCAGGTCAAGCGGCGCAAGCGCGTCCGCAAGCGCCACGGCTGAACCGGCCCGACAGCGGCGGGCCGGCCCCGCTGCGCCGACGCCGCCCGCCGGCTCTTGAACTGGCGCACCGAACCCGCATATTTCCCAACGAGGCCGCCGCTGACGGGGCCTCCGGTTCCGACCCTTCGGGTGGGGCCGCAACCTGAAGACTATTGCTCAAGGAGGATAGTGTCATGACCACGTTCGATCTTTCTCCCCTGTACCGTACCGCGATCGGGTTCGATCGCCTGGCCGACATGCTCAGCAACGCCTCGCGTGTCGATGGCAACGGCTATCCGCCGTACAACATCGAGGCGCGCGGCGAGGATCGATACCGCATCACGATGGCCGTCGCCGGCTTCGACCAGTCCGAACTGGAAATCGTCACCGAACAGAACACGCTGACCGTTTCCGGCTCCAAGTCCGAGGACGAGGGCGACGAGCAGGGCGAGTTCCTGTATCGCGGCATCGCGACGCGATCGTTCGAGCGCCGTTTCCAGCTCGCCGAGCACGTGCGGGTCGATTCGGCCAAGCTCGTCAACGGCCTGCTGCACATCGATCTCGAGCGCGAACTGCCGGAGCAGATGAAGCCGCGCAAGATCGAGATTGCCGGCGGCCGAAAGACGATCGAGTCGGGCAAGTCGGCAGCCGGCCCTGAAGCCGGCCCTGAAGCCAGCAGGGGCGAGGGCGCGCCGAAGGCAGCCTGAGCCCGGCCAATCGCGTCGCGGGATCCGTGAAGGAGTCCCCGGCGGACACGCCAGGGGAGTGCCGGGCCACCGGTGCTCCCTTTTTTATTTCGGATCGGGTGTCGATGCCGCCGGCGCGACCGCGCCTGCCTACCGGCCGTGCGGCGGGCGGAGCCGGAACAGGAATTCCTGCATGCCGTTGTTCAGAAGCATCGTTCGGTCGACGACCAGCTCCGGCATGGCCTTTTCCAGGCCCTTGGGGCTGTAGCGGGGGGACGGTATCATTACGGCGTCGGGTTCCGGTTCGATCTCGAGTTCGGCCGATTCGACCACCCGCAGCCTCAGCGGCCGGTCCGGCATCTCGCGGCCGGAGTACTGGATCAGCGCATGCACCACGCAGTCCGGATCGGCGTTGCCCGCCAGCCGTGCGGCCAGTTCGCCCATTTCGTCGGGTGCAAGATAGTTGAGCAGATCCCAGCACAGCACGCAGTCGATGTGCTCACCGGGGCCGGCGCCGGTGCCGCTCAGTGCCGCATCGGGCAGGTGCCAGTCGGCGCACCCGGCGGCCCGGCCCGCGGCCAGGTCGGCGACCAGCAGCCGGGTCCGGCCCCGCTGCAGCAGCGGCAGCAGGCCCGGTTGCACGTGCCCCAGGTCCAGCCAGACCTGGCGGCCGGAGGTGGCGCGTTCGGCGATCGTCTGCGCGAGCAACGGCACGCGAATGCGTTCGCGCGCGGTTGCCGCCGGCGAGTCGGCGGCCAGCACCCCTTGCGACATGTCGGCGCCGGTCCGGAAGTCGTCAGGCGGCCGAACCGCCCGCCTTGCCGGTCTGCCCGCTCAATTCGCGCTGGCCACCCCGGGATTCGGCCCTGCTTTCGCTCTTCTCGGCCGCCTTGTCCGGGGATCCCGACGACTTTCCGCCGCCGGTCGCGACCGCGGTCGGCCCGGCGGACTTGCTGCCGGCCTGGCTGCCGAAGACCTTGCGGAAGGCTTCGGATTCGGCATCCATGTCGATCGAGCCGCGGAACCGGGCGCCGTCCTCGAGGCTTATACGCGGGGCCAGGATGTTGCCGTCGATCTTGGCCGACTTGCGGATGCTGATCCGTTCAGAGGCGTAGAGATCGCCATTGACGGTGCCGTCGACGAGAATCGTGTTGGCGTAGACCTCGGCATCCAGCGTGCCCTGGCTGCCGACGGTCAGCGTGTGCTTCTTGAGCTGAACCGTCCCCTTGACCCGGCCTTCGATGATCAGGTCCTCGTCGCCCGACAGTTGGCCGTTGATCGAGATCGACGGGCCGATGATCGCGGCCTGGCCGCGCGTCGGTGCCGAAGTCGTCTCGCGCGCGGCGGCCGATGGCTGATGCTGGAACTCCCGGGACGATTCCTGCTGCTTCTGCGGGTCGCTTTCGGACTCGATCTGATCACGCTTGTTGAACATTGATATTGCTCCGGTCTTGAAGGGGTGACTGAACGGATCAAGTTACCGCTGTGCCGCGAAGGCGTCAAGACAAGATTGTGTGCGGCCGATCAAGAAACACGCGCGGCGATGACGGTTCGCGTTATGCTTATCCGGATGACCGATTCACAGCCAGCGCTTTTTCTGGTGCGGCACGCGCAGGGGTCGCTCGGAACCGGCGATTACGACCGGCTTTCGGCCACCGGCTTTCGCCAGGCCGAGCTTCTGGGGCGCTACCTGCACGGTGAGCTCGGCTGCGCGTCGCTGGTCCGGGGCGGCCTGCGCCGCCACCGCGAGACCGCCGAGTACCTGCAAGTGCTCGGCGAGTGCCGCGTCGACGCCGATCTCGACGAGTACCGGGTCGATTCGCTGCTGCAGGCGGCCTGCGATCATGCCGAAGGTTTCGAATTCGGGCTGCCGGGCCCCGACGCGATCGCCGATCCGCGCGCGCACCTGGCCCGGTTTCTCGAACTCTTTCCGCGTGTGCTCGAGGCCTGGCAGCACGGCCGGCTGGCGTGCGAGGTCAACGGGCTTTGGTCGGCTTTCTGCCGCCGGATCGACGGCGCGGCGCGGCGCCTCGACGCGTTGCTGGCGACTTCGAACGCCGTGGTCGCGGTGACCTCGGCCGGCGTCATCAGCACAATGGCCGCGCGGCTGCTGGAGGCCGACCTGGCGTGGCAGCGTCGGCTCAACGTGACGTTGTACAATGCCTCGGTCACCGAGCTTCGCCTCGGGGCCGGCGGGCGCTGGAAACCGGCGCGGATCAACTGCGTGAACCATCTGCCGCCGGGGGATCTGCATACCCTGGCCTGAACCGGGAACGGACCCCCGGCGATCGGGCTGCGGACGAAACGGGAGGGAGTTGCCGTCCATGGGCGAAGGAGCTGTCACGATCGTCACCGGCTCGAGCCGCGGCATCGGCCGCGCCGCCGCCGAACTGCTGGCCGCGCGCGGCCATCGGGTGGTCATCTCCAGCCGCAGCCAGGAAAGCTGCGACGCCGTCGCCGAGGCGATCACCGGCGCCGGCGGCCAGGCCGCCGCAATCGCCTGCCACGTCGGCAAGGAAGAGCAGCTTTCGGCACTGGTCGAGCAGACCGTGGCGCGCTTCGGGCGGCTGGACAACCTCGTGCTCAATGCGGCCAGCAACCCGGTCTACGGTCCGTCTGAGAACGTCGATCGCGAGGCGTTCGACGTCATCATGCACAACAACGTCTTCGGTTCGCTGCGGCTGAGCCACCTGGCGCGGCCGCACCTGGCCAGGGCCGGGAGCGGCACCGTGGTGCTCGTCTCGTCGATCGCCGGCACGCTGGGCAACCGGGTCATCGGAACCTACGGCCTTTCCAAGGCGGCCGAGAACCAGCTCGTGCGCAACCTGGCACTGGAATTCGGCGCCGACGGCATCCGCGTCAATGCGGTCGCACCGGGCCTGATCCGGACCGACTTTTCGAAGGCGCTGCTGGCCGACGAGCGCGCCGTCGCGCATTTCGAGAAGACCACGCCTCTGGGGCGGATCGGCGAACCCGACGATATCGCTCGCATCATCGCGTTCCTGGCCGGTCCCGATTCGGCCTGGCTCAGCGGCCAGGTCATCACCGCCGACGGCGGCCTCAGCGTCACCGGGGGGTTCTGACGTGGTGCGGGCCGGCATCCGGATTCCGGCCGTCGTCGCGGCCGCTTCGGCCGGGCTGATGCTGGCCGCACCGGCCCCGGCCCAGGTCTACAAGTACGTCGACGACGACGGCGTCATCGTGCTGACCGACCGCAAGCCCGACCCGGCGCGCTACCCCGACGCGCGCAACGTCGGCTGCTACGGCATCTGCATCCGGGGCGTGGATTGGAACGCGACGCCGCTGAAGACCGAACCGTATCGCGACGAGGTGTTCGCCGCCAGCGAGATGTTCGGCGTCGACGCCGCACTGGTGCGCGCAATCATGCACGCAGAGTCGTGGTTCAACCCGAACGCGGTCTCGGCCGTCGGCGCCCAGGGGCTGATGCAGTTGATGCCGGCCACGCAGGCGCGCTTCGGCGTTTCCGACCCGTTCGACCCGGTCGAGAACATCTCGGCCGGCGTGGCCTACCTGGCCGAGTTGCTCGGCCGTTTCGGCCACGATTGGGAACTGGCTGTGGCCGCGTACAACGCCGGCGAGAACGCGGTCGAGCAGCACGGCGGCGTTCCACCGTTCGCCGAGACCCGCGAATACCTTCGCCGCGTCAGAATCCTGCGCCAGCGCTACCGGTAGGCGCCGCGTCCACGCGGCGATTCACTGTTCCGGCCGCCGTCCGGCGACCCGAACGGTGACAACGACGCCGGCGACGCCGGCCGCCAGGCAGATCCACCACGGCACGCCGAAACCGGCCGGCAGCGTGCCGAGCAGCAGCGCGATGCCGCCGGCCGTCAGCGCGTAGGGCAGTTGCGTGCGCACGTGCTCGATGTGGTCGCACTGGCTGGCCATCGATGACAGGATGGTGGTGTCGGAGATCGGCGAGCAGTGATCGCCCCAGACCGCACCGCCCATGACCGCCGCGACGGTCGCGTAGACGATGGGCAGGTGCTCGGCGCCCTGCATGCCGCTGGCGGTCATCAGCGCCCACGCCAGCGGCACCATCAGTGGCAGCAGGATGCCCATCGTGCCCCAGCTCGAACCGGTCGAGAACGCCGTCGCGGCGGCGACGACGAACACCAGCGACGGCAGCAGGCCCGGGTGCAGCCGGTCGCCGAGCAGCGAGACCAGGAAATCGGCCGTGCCGAGTACTTCGGTAATGCCCGACAGCGCCCACGCCAGCACGAGGATGAAGATCGCGTACAACATTGCCCGCGCGCCCGAGAACCATGCGTCGACGCCGGCGCGAAGCGACAGCGAGCCGCGCGCGATCGACAGCCCGATCGCGACCAGCGAGCCCGCCAGCGAACCCCAGATCAGCGACTTGTACGGATCGGCCGAACCGACGATGGCGCGGATGCTGTCGCCTTCGCCGGTCACGAACATCCCGATCACGACGCCGGCGACCAGGGTCGCGATCGGCACCAGCGCGTTGCTCGCCAGCAGCCGGATCCCGTCGGCCGGATGCACGTCGGCCATGTCGTCGGCGGTGATCGCCGAGGCCGACGTCTGCGGCGCGACTTCGCCGTCGTGCCGTGCGCGCCGCTCAGCCGCGAGCATCGGCCCGAAGTCGCGCTGGGCTGCCACGATCGTGATCACCAGCGCGAGCGCGAGCAGCGGATAGAAACTGTAGGCGATCGAGTTGAGGAACACCATGTAGGGGTTCAGATCCAGCCCCGGAATGGCGGCCATGGCATCGCGGATCAGCCCGACCTCGTAGCCGACCCAGGTCGTGACCAGCGCGATGCTGGCGATCGGTGCAGCGGTCGAGTCAACCAGGTAGGCAAGCTTCTCGCGCGAGATCTCGAGCCGGTCGGTGATCGGCCGCATGGTGTTGCCGACGACCAGCGAGTTGGCGTAGTCGTCGAAGAAGATGGCCAGGCCCAGCGCGACCGTCGCCGCCATCGCGCGCCGGGCGTCGCGCGCAAAGCCGACGATGCGCTCGACGATGCCGAGCATGCCGCCGTTCTTCGAGACCACGCCGACCATGCCGCCGACCAGCAGCGTGAACAGCATGACCGCCGCGTGATCGGGCTCGGCGATGGCCTCGAGGATGTAGGTGTCCGCGGTCGCCAGCAGCGCGGTCAGCACGCCCGGGACGGAAAACCCGGTCGCGACCCACGCGCCGATCCAGATGCCGACGAACAGCGCCGGAATCACCTGGCGCAGGATCAGCGCCAGCCCGATCGCGATCAGCGGCGGCAGCAGCGAGGCCCAGTCGGCGTGATCCGGCGCGGCGGGCTGCTGTGCGGCCGCGGACTGGAGGAAGGTGAATTGAAGGATCAGGAATAATCCATATATTTTTATTATTTTCATCAAGTTGCTGTCATTTGTTCAAGTATTTTATCGGCAGCGTTGAAACGTTTTTTCAGGCGATCGTGATGGTCGATGTCGTGCGGATGGCTCTTGAGCCAGCGATCGTGCAGCGCGGCACGCTCCGAGGACAGGTCCGGCCGCGGAGCGCCATCCCCGAGCCGGCGCGACAGGCGCGAGATCTGGTAATCCATGCGCTGCTGCCGGTCCTCCTCGGGCGACTCCACGCCGGACAGGCACTCCATTTCGATCACGACCTGCCGGGCGTCCGCGGTCCGCCGGACGACCTCGGCCGAGAGGGTGTCGGCCCCGGCTCCCGCCATCTTTGTCAGGCGCTCGTAGAGCTCCAGCGCCAGCGGTTCGTCGGCCGGCGGTTCGCCGGCCAGCCGCTCGGTCTCGGGACGCTCCCCGGCGACGATCGAATGCCAGGCCGACTGCAGCGCATCGGCCAGTGCGACGAGGTGGGCGCGCTGTTTCCGGTCGTGCTCGCGCTCGATTTCGCGCACCCGGCGCCCGAATTCGGCGCGCGCGGCATCGAAGCGCTTGCGCAGCGCCGGCGGCACGCCGCGCCTGCGGTTGAATTCCTCTTCCAGGCCGGCCATGCGACCACCGGCGTGGACGATCTCGGCCGCATCGAGCCGCGCGACCTGCTCGGCCTGTTCGCACAGCGCCGCGACCTCCCGGTCGTGTTCGTGCTCGGCCTTTCGGTGTTGCGCGCGTTCCTTCTTCAGATCCTCGAACAGCGGATCGATCGGTTCGCGGAACTCGCGCCAGAGCATTTCGTCGATTTTGCGCCGGCACCGGCCGGCCTTCTTCCACTCCGCCTGCAGCGCCTTGGCCTGCGCGATCGCGGCGGCGCGGTCCTTTTCGTGCGCCAGCTTGCGCGCCTCGGCCACCAGCCGCCGTTTCTCGGCCTCGATGACCGCATAGCGCTCGTCGAGCCGCTCCGAGATGCCGTCCATCAGCTTGCGCAGCGCCGAGGCCATCGCGCCGCGAGTCTTCGGCGGCAGCGTATCGAGGTTGCGGATCGCCTCGCGCGCGGCGCGCTGGTAGCGCACCAGCCGGTCGGCATCGGTGGAGTCGTCGGCGAGTATCGCGTTGGCGTCGTCAAAAAACGCGCGCAGATCCTTCAGCGACTCCTCGCGCACCTCGCTGCGCTTCTCGAGGTAGGGCCGGGCGGCGTCGAAGGCCTCCTTGCAGGCCTTCTGAAACCGGCGCCACTGACCTTGCGGGGCGGCGAACCGGCGCTTGTCGCCTGGCAGGACTTCCTGCTGGTCCAGTTCCTTCCAGCGCGCGCGCAGTTCCTTGAGCCGGGCCGTGACGGCGTCCGGGTGCATTTCGGTCGGGTCGATCTCGCCGACCCTTTCGATCAGCCGTTCGCGCAGCTTGTTGTTCGACCAGTGCTGCCAGTCGCGCATTTCCTTGAGGCGCCCGGCCATGCGAGTCAGCCGGCCCGCCGCGGCCTTCGGCTGCTGTTTTCTCGGCAGCCGGTCGTAAAGGCTTCGCGCCTTGCCCAGAGCGGCGTGCGATTCGGCGATGTCGCCGGACTCGATCGCCGCCGCAACGGCTTCCATCGCCGTCTCGAGTTCCGTCAGCGCGGCCGCCGGTTTTTCGTCGTCGCGCCGGTCCGGTTCCGGCGCCGCGGCCTTCTGCGGATGTGCGGCCGCGATCCGGGCCTGCAGTTCTCCGGTCAGGGCGTCGAAGCGGGTGCGCACGGCGCGTTCGGGCTCGCCGGTCTTGCCGAGCGAATTCCAGCGCCGGTCGAACGCCGAAATCAGTTCGCTGAGCCTGCGGCCGGTGTCTTCGTCCATCGGGTGGCTGGCCAGGTCCTGGGCCCGGTCGGCCAGCCGTTCGAGTTCCGCGTCGGCGGCGGGCGGCCGCGCCGGTTCGCCGGTCGCCGGCTTCGGTCGGCGCGACCCGGGTTCCAGTGCGCTCCGGACGATCTTCATCACGCCGGCGAACCGGCGCGCCATCGCCGGGTCCGGCTCCGGAATCCGATCCCACTGCTGCTGCAGTTGTTCGGCCTGCTCGCGCCGGTCGCCGTCGTTGTGACGTTCCTGCTGGCCCCGCGCCAGCTTTTCGGCCCGTGCGATCAGGTCGTGCGCCAGCCCGTCGCGGGCCTCGTGCCCGCCCTCGGCGCCCTCGAGCTCGGCCAGGTGTTCCATGACGGCCCGGTGGCGCTGTTTATGGCGGCTCCTCAGCCGCTCGGCGATGCGCCGGAGCGTCGAGATCTGGTCGATGCGCTCGAGGATTCCGGCCGCGATCGCCTCGTCCGGCTCGGTGAGCAGGCAGTCTCCGAGAAAACCCTGGGCGCGGATTCGTGCCAGCGCCGCGCGCCTCATCTCCGGGTCGCGGGCGGTGGCCGCGACGCGGCGGAGCGCGTGGGTATCGGAGACCGAACCGAGCCATTCCAGGCGCGGCTCCAGCAATTCGCCGCCCGGCCGTTCGCACACCGCGCGCAGCACGAAAGTATCGGCACTTTCGCGGATGCCGGGATCGGATTCGCGGGAACGCGCGCGCAGCCACTCGGCCTCTTCGCCGAGGCGTTTGAGTGCCGCGCGCCGTACGCCGGCGTCGGGATCGTCGCGCGCGATGACGGGCAGCCGCTCGACCAGTTCGGGCTCGTTTGCCTCGGCAATGGCCTGAATCCGGACTTCCGGGTCCCGGCTTTCCCACCGCGGTCCGAATATGCGTTCCTTCAGGCTCATGGACTTCCTGAAACAAGGATTCCGATGGTCTGATTGTGCTTGATTTCCGTCACACTTGCCAGACAACCGACCGTGGGCGGGCCGGTCAGGCGAGCTGGCGGATCATGCTCAGGCCGGCCACCCAGGTGCCGATTGCGGAGCCGAGATTGGACAGAAAGAACACCAGGAACACGCGCGCGACCCGGTTGCGCCACCAGCCCGAAAGCCGGACCACGTCGTCGCGCAGCGATTCGAAATCGGCAATCTTCGGCTTGCGCAGCCACGCCTCGACAGCCCCGGTGACCATGCCGGCGCCGACGGTCGGGTTCAGCGAAGTCAGCGGCGCGGCGCATAGCGCGGCCAGCACGGCCAGCGGATGGGCGCGGGCGACCGCCGCCCCCAGCGCCGACAAGCCGCCGTTGACGACCACCCAGGTCACCACCAGCGACCAGCCCAGCTCCGGGCTGCGCGCGAAACCGATGCCGAATCCGGTCAGCACCGCAACCAGGATCAGCCACGGGACGGCCTTCCAGACGCGCGACGGGGGCGGGGCGCGGTCCAGTTCGGCGACCGCGGCGGACGGGTCGCGGTCGTCCTGCAGGGCGCGCACGGTGCCGTCGAGGTGACCGGCGCCGATCACTGCCAACACTCGCGTGCCGGGCCGGCCTTCGTTTTCCTGGCGCAGCCGGGCGGCCATGTAGACATCGCGTTCGGCGATCAGGCCGTCGTAGAGCGCCGGCGACTCGGACGCGAATTCGCTGAAGGTCTGGTTCAGGATATCGCCGCGCTTGAGGCGCTCGATGTCTTCCTCGGAAATCTCGTCGCGCGAGAACAGCGAAACGATCATGCCGTTGGTCAGCATCCAGCGCTGCCACCACGACAGCTTGCGGCTGGTCCGCTTCAGCGTCGTGCCGATTTCGCGGTCGATGAGCTGCAGCGGCAGGCCGGCCCGGTCGGCCGACTCCATTGCGACCTTCATTTCGGCGCCGGGCTCGATGCCGAACTGCTCCGCGATGCGGCGCTGGTAGGCCGCCAGCGCGAGGCTGGCCATCATCATGCCGGCCTTGCCCTGGCGGATGATCGAGAACAGGTTCATCTCGCGCCACGCCGACGTGTCGGTCAGCGCGCGGTGGCGCGAGCAACACAATTCGATCGCCACGGCGTCGAACTCCCCTTCCTCGATGTGTCGGCGAACGGCGTCGACGCTGGCCCGGGAGACGTGGGCGGTGCCCAGCAGCGTGTAGTGCACGCCGTCGCGCTCGACTTCGCGGACCGGTTCCTCGGCGAAGTCGTGCGGCGGGTCGCCGTCGGCGCGGGGTGCGCCGGCGGGTTCGGCGGATTCATTCATGCGTCTGGCCAGCTACGGAACTCAAGCCGACAAGTCTAGCAGCGTCCCGCTACGACCCGTCGTCAGCCGCAGCCGTGACCGCTCAGCGCAGGATGATGATGTACGGGTCCAGCGGCGGGCGTTCGACCTTCGTACGATCGAGCACGATGTACTTGCAGTCGGACCGCTCGGGATCGTCCTCCAGGGGCGCACAAGGGTTCTCGTCCTTGCGGATCCAGAGGCTCTGGCCCATCAGACGGTTGACGTCGAACCAGTAGACCGGCTGGCCGGTCTGGTCGACGAACGGCGTCTTGCCCGGATTGACGAAAATCACCTGGGCCGGGCCGCGCGTGCCGAACTCGACCCGGGCGCCGGCCTCGGTGCGCAGAACCGGTCTATCGACCGAAGGTGGCAGTTTGGCGTCGTCGGGGAACTCGATCGAAACCCGGCAATCGGGCGGGCAGTCGGGCTCCGGGTCCTGCGCCGAAACAGCCCCGGCGATCAGGATCAGGCCGGGGACGACGGCGATACGTCGGAAAAGCGGGTTGAGAACGGTCATGGGGAATCTCCCTGGGTAAAGGATTCACTGGGTTGATGGCGTGCCGCAAGCGCGGCGAATTGCGGGTCGGTCCATGCCGTTTGAAGGCGCGGATCGGCCTGCAGCAGGTAGAACGGCAGGCCCATGTCCAGCGCCTGTTCGAACATCGCCACCGCCGGCTCCATATCTCCGAGCAGATAATGCGCGAAGCCGGTCGTCAGCAGTGAGTTCATGTCGAGTTCCGACGGTTCGGCGATGCTGGCGATCGCACCGCGCGCGGCGATCGAATGGCCGAGGGCGGCCAGATGCATCGCGAGCATCGCGCGCGCCTCGTGGTCGGCGACGTTGATCGCGAGCCGCTCGGTGGCGGTTCGGATGACGGCGCGGTGATACGGTTCGGCCTCGGCCTCCCGTCCGGCCTGCGCGCGAATGGACCAGGCGAGAAATCCGTTCATGCGCGGGTCGTCGGGCGTCATTTCGGTCGCGCGCAGGAACATCATCTCGGCCCGGCTGAATTCACCGGCAAAGAAATAATTGGTGCCGGCGTTGGAGTAGGCCACGGCGTTGGGGGAGCGCCGGATCGACTGCTCGAACGCATCGCCGGCGAGTCGGAATTTGCCCTGGGCGAAATGGATCCCGCCCAGCGTGTTCCACGGCTCGGGGTTTTCCGGCCCGAGGCGCATGGCCTGGTGGACCGCGTCGATGGCGGCATCGAGGTTGCCGGCGAAATACAGGATCATGCCGAGATCGGAGTGGTAGCGCCAGTAGGCCGGGTCCATCCGGATCGCCGCTCTGGCTTCGGTTGCGGCGCCTTCCAGCCGGTTCTGCTGCAACAGCGTCAGGCTGAGCCCGGCATGCGCCTCGGCGTTGTTCGGCTCGATCTTCAGCGCCGAGCGGAACATATTCTCGGCGCGTTCGAGTTCGCCGGTGCCGCGCAGCAGCGAACCGAGCGCAATCCGGGTTTCGGCCAGGTCCGGGAAACGCGTCTCGGTCTCGCGGCAGTGCGCGATCGCGATGTCGGCCAGTTGCGGTTCGCGGCCGATCTCGTAGCGCTCCCAGTGAGCGCGGCAAAGGCCGGCCGAAGCGAGCGCGAATTCGGCGTCCAGGGCCAGCGCGTTGCGGAAATGCGCGATCGCCTGCTCGACGTTGACCTCCGAGCGTTGCTGCCGCAACCGGTCCCGTCCGCGCAGGTATTCGTCGTAAGCGTCGGGACTGTCGGTCTGCAGGATGGATCGGCCCGGTAGATCCAGCTCGACCTGCATGACGCTGGCGATCGCCGCGGAGATCCGGTCCTGGAGCTCGAAAATGTCGTCCAGCGAGCCACCATAGGTCTCGCTCCAGACCTGCGTACCGGACTCGCCGTCGATCAGGCGCGCGCTGATCCGAATCTGGTTTCCGGCCCGGCGTATGCTGCCTTCGACCAGCGTTTCGACGCCGAGTCGTTCGGCCGTGGAGCGCGCGTCAAGGCCGGTTTCGCGGAGCGCGAACGAAGAGGTGCGGGCGGCGACCCGGATCCCCTTGACGCCGGCCAGCCGGTCCATGATCGCCTCGGCGATTCCGTCGCCGAAATATCGGCTGTCGTTTTCGGCGCTCATGTCGGCGAATGGCAGGATCGCGACGGTCGAGCCGACCCGGGGCAGGACGTCGCCGGGACGGGCCAGCACGAACGCGAGAATAATGACGAGCGCGGCGATGATGACGTAATCGAGCCAGCGTCCGCCCAGTACGCGAACGACCTCGTCTCCGACCGGGACGGAGTCGGCCCGGCGGATGCCCTGACTGGTCAGGTCGTAAAACCACGAAAGCGCTGCGGCCAGCGGCGCTCCGGCTATCCCGATGCCGATGATCAGCATCATGACCCAGCCCGGCGCCATCAGCGCCGGAAGCACGATGTCTGAGACCTGCAGCACGACCCAGAACGTGACCGTGTAGGCGCCCAGCACTCGGATGACGTGGCGCCGCTTGAGCTCCACGAGCGTGTTGTAAAGCCCCGACTGGCGTTCGGTCATTTGCGCCCTCATGTGCTCTTCCGTCGGCCAGGGCGCGCTGCTCCGGCCACTTTTCCTTGCGCCCGTCGAGGCTGCGCAAGCTCGGTTTCGCAGCCCGTACCCCTAGTGTAGTCTGATTATATCTCAGTCGAATAAAAATTGATATATATCACATATCGATCGGATTTTCGGGGACCGAAGCACTGCGTGAAACCGGGCGGGTCGCCCGGTTTCAGCGCCGAAACCGGGTGCAGAGTTCGGCGTAGGCGTCGATGCGGCGATCGCGCAGGTAGGGCCAGATCCGCCGGACCTGTTCGGTGCGCGCGCGGTCTACGGTCGCCAGCAGCACCTCGGTGCCGGTGCCGGCCTCGGCCAGCACCTCGCCCTGCGGGCCGCAGACGAAGCTGTGGCCCCAGAATTCGGCGTTCCAGGCGCCGCCGGATCGGTCCGGTTCGTAGCCGACCCGGTTGCACGTGGCCACGGGCAGACCGTTGGCCACCGCATGGGCGCGCTGGACGATGCGCCAGGCATCGAGCTGGCGGCGCGCCTCGTCCTCCGAGTCGGCCGGATCGAAGCCGATCGCGGTCGGGTAGAGCAGCATTTCGGCGCCGGCCAGCGCCATCAGCCGGGCGGCTTCCGGGTACCACTGGTCCCAGCACACCAGCACCCCGAGCCGGCCCAGCGAGGTGTCGACCGGTTCGAAGCCGAGGTCGCCGGGCGTGAAGTAGAACTTCTCGTTGTAGCCCGGGTCGTCCGGGATATGCATCTTGCGATAGATGCCGGCCAGCGAACCGTCGGTGTCGAGCACGATTGCGGTGTTGTGCGCCAGGCCCGGGGCGCGGTGCTCGAAAATGCTGCCGACCACGACCAGGCCGTAATCGGCCGCCGACTCGGCCAGCAGCTGGCGCGTGATACCGTCCAGCGGCTCGGCGAGGTCGAACAGCGCCGGATCCTGGTACTTGCAGAAGTATTCGCTGGCATGCAGCTCGGGCAGCAGCACCAGTTCGGCGCCGCGAGCGGCGGCCCCGGCGATGCCGTCGAGGCTGGCCGATCGGTTGCGGTCCTGATCCTCGCCCATCGCGTGCTGGACCAGACCGATGGTCAGCGAATCGCGGCTCATCCGAGGTTCGCCGGAATCTGCATGCATGCGCAGTGCGGGCCGCCGCCCTGGCTGACGAGCACGCGGGCGTCGACCGGCTCGATCGTGCGCGACGGCAGTGCATCGGCCAGGATTCCGGCCGCCGTTTGGTCGGCGCGGCTGCCGAACTGCGGTACCAGAACCGCGTTGTTGACGATCACGAAATTGGCGAAGCTGGCCGCCAGGCCGGCATCGAGATCGTCGGGGGCGGGCAGCATCCGCAGCTCGTACGCCCGCCCGTTCGCGTCCCGGAGCAGCTCGAGCTGCCCGTTGAGGGCGCGCGTCGCGTCGTCCTCTCGCCGGGCCTGAAAGACGATGGTGTTGGCGTCGGTGAAGCGGGCCAGCGTGTCGATGTGGCCGTCGGTGTCGTCGCCGGCCAGCGGCGGGACGTCGATCTCGAGCAGATGGTCGATGTTCAGCCAGCTCTTGAGCTCGAAGTCGACCTCGGCGTCTTCGAGGTGCGGAGCCCGGGCGCGCACGCAGTGGCGGTTGACGAGCAGGCCGCCCCGGCCGTCCGATTCGATTGCGCCGCCCTCGAGCTCGAACAGCGACTGGCGGAACGCGATGCCGGAGAAAAGTTCGTGCCGGGCCAGCAGCGTGTTGACGCGATTGTCCCGGCGCGCCTCGAAACGACCGCCCCAGCCGTTGAAGTGAAAGTCCAGCGCCAGCCGCTGTCCGGCGTGGCACAGCGTGATCGGCCCGTAGTCGCGGCACCAGGTGTCGTTGTAGGGCGCCTCGACGAACTCGAGTCCGGACGGGGCGCCGAGCCGGGCCCGGGCGTCGCGGTTGCCCGGCTGGACCAGCAGCACCACCCGCTGGTATTTCAGGACAGTGCCGATCAGCGCGGCGTATTCGGTCTGGATTCCGTCGAGCACGTCGTGCCAGTCGCCGCCGGCGAACGGCCAGGCAAGCAGCAGGGCGCCTTGTCGTTCCCATTCGGCCGGGAGCCGGAATTCGACCGGATGCATCGGCGCGCCTGATCCCGGATTACTGCTCGCGCTGCGCCTGCCGCAGTACCGCGCCGTGATGCAGCACGCTTTCGATCACGAGGTCGTATTCGAAATAGACGCTGTAGTCGTCGTAGATCCAGCGGCTGATGGGCGGGTCGCCGACCGGGGAGCGCCGCTCGTTGGGCGTCCCGTAACGCTGTTGGACCTGTGCGGTCGTGAGGCCGTTCGAGGGCAGGTCGCGCAGCATGCGCTCGCGTACTTCCTCGATCAGCAGCACGTCGGCCGCGGCGGCGCCCATGCCGCCGACAAGAATCATGAAAATCAGTACGTTCCGCGCAATTCTGCCCATCTTTCAGTCCTCCGCTGCAATCCGGTTCCGGCCCGCTTCGGCCTCCCGGCCGGACGGTTGACCCCTTGCGGAAAAATGGTAGCACAGCGCCCGCAGCCCCGATGCGGCAGCGCGGTGATCGATCGGAAAGGTTTCAGGCGTTGGCGGCGCGCCGGCGGAACCAGACCGCGCCGGCCAGCAGCGCCAGGCCTATCGCGACCCCGATCCACATTTCCCACGACAACAGGTGGGAAGCGACCGAGCGAAAACTCATCAGCACTTCCTCCGACGGCACGAACGTCGTTTGTGCACCCGAATCGCCGGCGATCTGTTCCCATTCGATATTGGCCGGGGTAACTCCCTTGCCGATCCGCTGGAGGATGATCCAGAGCAGATTGTGCTCCGGCAGCCG
>JAVVDX010000008.1:0-47342 GCA_032251475.1 Wenzhouxiangellaceae bacterium
GCGTGGCCACCGAGCGGGCGTTGGCCACCGGCTCGTTCATCGGCCCGCGGTGCGCTGCGAACGGCACGCTGCCCTGGGTAGCCAGCCCCATCCGGTTCCACAACCCTTTGCGCAGGCTTCCGAGCAGCGCCATGTACTGGCTGGTCGCGTTGGTGCCAAGGCCGACCAGTCGCTTGACCAGGGCCTTTGGCGGGCGCGGCTTGCGCACCGGCGCGTCGACGGCGAACAAGGGTTTGGGCACACCCCTGTGGCGGGTCGTTCGAAGACTTGCATTCACCCGGCGCGCGGCGCTGACGCCGTCGACGATGGCGTGGTGCATCTTGGCGAACACAGCGAATCGCCCGCCGGGCACGCGGTCGATGATCCAGACCCGAAACAGCGGACGGCCGCGATCGAGCATGGTCTCGTGAAGGTCTCCGGCCAGGTAGAGCAGGTCCTCGTAGCGGGCGCCTTCGGGCATGGCGATGTGCTGGACGTGGTAGCGCGGGTCGTAGTTCCTGGCCGGCAGCCAGCGCGGCGTGTGCGTGCCCGACAGTTCCGGCACGCAGTCGAACGGCGGCGTTGGCTGGGCCGCGCGATAGGCCTCGACGATCTCCTTGACCAGCCCGCGCCGACCCTTCGGCTTTTCGAACAGCATCAGGCCGCAGACGTGCATCGGATTCGACTGCGCCTCGGCCAGCAGCATCATCACGTCGATCAGCGGGATCTGTTTCGACAAGGCGCTTCCCGAATCCTTGATAGGGCGCCCAGTATAGCGACGGCGCCGTGCCTGCCCCGCTTTTGCAGGGCGATGGCGCGGATCCGCCCGGATTTCCGTCTATATCATCGGGAGGACATTTGTCATGAACTCTGTTCGAAGAAGAGCGTTTTTCGGCCTGCTGCTCGCCGCGTTCTGCATCCTGCAGCCGGCATGGGCCGATCCGGAACAGAACAAGCGTCTGGCGCGCGGGTTCTACGAAAACCTCTGGTTCAACGAGAACACCGATCGCTACGGCGACTACGTGGCCGACGAGTATGTCGTGCACGACATCGGCGACGACAAGAACCTGACCGATTGGACATCCAAAATTCGGCGAACCCCCAAAATTCGGCTAACCCCAGGCGCGCTGATCCCGACCTTGCGACCACGATTGCAGGATTCGGTGTCGGTGAACGCCTCAGCCAGAACTGAACAGAGTCGCCGCGGCCGTCTGACCCCTCGAACCGGGCCCCGGCGTTGCCCGTTCCGCACCCGTTTGGGAAGCGCTCCCGCCCGGCATTTTTATTGACGCGGGTCAATTACCGAATATCCGGAATGTCATATGGTCAACTCGGCGGGGTCTATCCGTTGTTTCGACAGTGCCCGCCGATCATCACGCAAGGTTCCGGACCGAAACGTGATCCATTTGCGTGATGCTGCAACCGGGAGCCTCAACGCGGAGACAGCATGCAGAAAGGCGAATCAAAAGGAAGTTCCCCGAGTCGCGGCATCGGGCAGCAAAGTGAACCGGGCGCAGGCGGTACTGCCAACGATCGGTGGGGGAACGAATCCGTTCCGGACGGTTTTTTCGAGATCCGGTTCGAATCGATCGGCGGGCTCGGCGCGCATGGGGCCGGCAAGATCCTCGCCACTGCGGCGGTGCTGGGCCTGGGACTGAACGGCGCGCATTTTTCTTCCTACGGGTCGGAAAAGAAAGGATCGGTGGTTCGCTCGTTCATACGCGTGGGGCCGAGCGGGAAGCCGATCAGGACGAGTGCGCCGGTCGAGGTGCCGGATGCCGTTGTCGTATTCCACAAGGCGCTGCTGCAGGCACCGGCCACGTTTGCCGGTCTGAAGCCGAACGGAATCCTGCTGTATGCGGCGCCCCCGGATGAGGCGGTCCCGCCGGCAATCGAAAAATTGCCCGCCACCGTCCGCGTGGCGCGGGTCGATGCGATGCAGATCGCTCTGGAGGAGGAATCCCGTCCCAACGCGGTGCTGCTCGGCGCGCTGTGCAAGATGGTTCCCTTTCTCGACACGGAAGTCGTCTCCGATTACCTGAAACGCGAATTTGCGCAGAAGAAGCCCGCGGCAGTGAAGGCCAACGAGCGGGCATTCCGGCGCGGCGCGGCCGGGATGGCAGTCGTCCCGAATGCGGGAACGGCCACAGACGGCCCGCCGCCGGCACGCTTTGAGCCGGCGTGGGGATACGACACCGCTCCGATCGGCGGCGTGCTTCCGCGTCCGGGCAACAGCGTGTGGAACGATCTGTCCACCGCACGCACCGGGTGGCTGCCGGTTTTCGACGAAGAGACCTGCATTCACTGCGCGCTGTGCGATCTGGTTTGCCCCGATTTCTGCTTCGTATGGCAGGCCGACCGTCAGACCGGTGTGCCGCACGAAACACGCCTGACCGGTATCGACTATCGCTATTGCAAGGGGTGCATGCGATGCATCGAGTCGTGTCCAACCGAAGCCCTGACCCGGGTCGTTGAATCGCCCGGCCTGGCCAGCCGCCTGCGCGTACCGCTGTTTCCCCAATTCCTTCCCCCGGATTCCGCCAAGCCATGAGCAGCATTTTCATCAACGACAGCGTCGCTGAACAATGGGATTCCGTCGCCGCCCGGCCGGCGGCGGAACAGGTGCTCGAATTCCGCAGCGGCAACGAGGCGGCCGCGCTGGCCGCCCGGGATATCGGGTTCCATCTGATGGGGTACTACCCGATCACGCCGTCGACCGAAGTCGCGGAGAATCTCGCCCGCATGAAGGCGAACGGGGAGCACGATATCGTCATGGTGCCGGCCGACGGAGAGCACGGGGCAGCCGGCATCTGCTACGGGGCATCGCTTGGCGGCGGGCGCGTCCTCAATGCGACTTCGGCCCAGGGGCTGCTGTATGCGCTCGAGCAGCTCCCGGTCCAGTCCGGGACGCGCGCGCCCATGGTGCTGAACCTCGCCACCCGCGCGGTTTCCGGTCCGCTCAACATCCGCGGGGATCATTCGGACTTGAGTTATGCCATCAACGTCGGCTGGATCGTGCTGCTCGCCCGGGACGCACAGGCCGTCTACGACATGAATATCCTGGCGGTGAAGATCGGCGAGCATCCCAAGGTTCGCCTGCCGGTCATCGTCGCCTACGACGGGTTCTTCACCAGCCACCAGAAACGCCGGCTGAGCATCTTCGCGAATGCCGAAACGGTGCGGGATTATCTCGGCCCGGTCGACGCTCCGTTCACGGCACTTGACCCTAAACGCCCGGCAACCTTCGGGCCGTACATGAACGACCCCGACCTGATCAACAACAAAGTACAGCTTTCGCAGGCGATGAGGGAGGCGCAGCACGTGATCCCGGAGGTCTTCCGCGAGTTCGGGGCGCTGAGCGGACGTCATTACCCGGTTGTCGACTGCTACCGCATGGACGACGCCGACGTCGCACTGGTGTTGCTCAACTCCGCCGCCGAAACCGCCAAGGAAACCGCCGACAAGATGCGCGCGGAAGGATTGCGCGTCGGGGTGGTCTCGCCCAATGTGCTTCGGCCGTTCGCGGGCGATGTGCTTCGCTCGACGCTCGGGACCGTGCGCGCGGCCGTGGTCGCCGAACGCGCCGATTGTTTCGGCGCAGAGGGCGGTCCGCTGTCGATCGAAACAAGAGCGGCCCTGCAGCTCGACCCGGACAACCGTACCCGCGTGGCCACACGCGTTTTCGGGATCGGCGGAAAGGACTTTTATGCGTCCGACGCCCGTCACTTTTTCGAGGAGGCATTGACTGCCGCCGCCGAGGGCGGGTTCCAGGAAGCTTTCGGCTATCACGGCGCCACCAGCGGCCGGCCGAACCGCGAGCCGCCGCCGGGGTTGCCGCCGCTCACGACCGAGGAAGTCAGCCGCGGCATGGCAACCGTGCGGGAAAACCCGGAAACGGGGCGGCTCGACGTGGAACTCGAACCGCTGTGGGCGACGACGGCGGTTCCGAATCGCATCGCACCCGGCCACGGCGCATGTCCCGGTTGCGGCATTCTCCCGGTCCTGCGCCAGGTCTATCGGGTACTCGACGGCGACGTCGTCGTGCTGTTCCAGACCGGCTGCGCCATGGTGGTGACCACCGGCTTTCCCCATACCGCGCACCGCATCACCTATGTCCACAATCTCTTTCAGAACGGGGGCGCCACGCTCTCGGGACTGGTCGAGATGTACCACGAACGCGTCCGGCGCGGCGAACTGCCCGCCGGCAACGATCCGACATTCCTCATGGTCAGCGGCGACGGCGGGATGGACATCGGGATGGGCGCCGCGCTCGGCGCCGCCCATCGCAACCACCGGATGATCATCCTCGAATACGACAACCAGGGATACATGAACACCGGTGCCCAGCTTTCCTATTCCACGCCGCTCGGGCACCGCACCTCGACCAGTGAAGTGGGCAGCGTGCTTTCCGGCAAGGGATTCCACCACAAGGATACCCCCGGGATTTTCGCCGCCACCGGTATCCCCTACGTTTTCACCGCCAGCGAAGGTTATGCCGAGGACCTGATGCGCAAGGCCGCCAAGGCGCAATGGTATGCGCGGCGCGAGGGGCTGGTCTACGGCAAGGTGCTTTCCTTCTGCCCGCTCAACTGGAAGACCGAGGACGACGCCGCCCAGCCGGTGCTGCAGGCGGCGATCGATTCGTGCTTTTTCCCGCTTTACGAAGTCGAGCGCGGCAAGACGGTTCTGAACTACGACCCGGATGCGCTGGGCACGCGCAAACCGGTCGCGGACTGGATCAGGCTCATGGGAAAGACCCGCCACTTGCTGAAGGAGAAGAATGCGGACTATCTCGCGGCCATCGAAGCCGAAGCCCAGCGGCGCTGGCTGCGGCTCAAGGCCATGCACGATCACCCCGACCTGTGACCCCGGCATACCCATGACCCAAGCGAGGGCTTCCATGTACAAGATTCTCGAAAAGCGGATCCTGACCCCGGTCACCAGGCTGTTCCGGGTCGATGCGCCACTGGTCGCACGCAGCGCCCGTCCCGGCCAGTTCGTCATCGTGCGGGTACACGAGGCGGGCGAGCGGATTCCCCTGACCATTGCCGACTACGACCCCGATGACGGTTCGATCACCATCGTGGTTCAGGAAGTCGGCGCGACCACCCGGCGGCTGGGCGCGCTCCAGGCCGGGGAGGGCATCCTCGATCTGCTCGGCCCCCTCGGGAATCCCATTGACGTTCCCGCCGGCGGGCACGTGGTCGGCGTTGGCGGGGGCTTCGGCGCCGCCGCGCTGCTGTGCTTCATGCGCGAGGCCAGCGCGGTCGGCATTCGGACCACGACGATTGTCGGGGCGCGCAATGCGGATCTGCTGGTGCTCACCGAGGAGTTGCGCGCGGCCTCGCACAATCTCGAAATCTGCACCGACGACGGATCGGCCGGATTCAAGGGCTTTGTTACCGAACGTCTCAAGCAACTGATGGCCGGCGATGGGCCCGGCCGGCCCGATCATGTCGTGGCCATCGGTCCGATGCCGATGATGCGCGCGGTCGCCGAGGCCACCCGGGAATCGGCCATCCCGACGCTGGTCTCGATGGACCCGCTGATGGTCGACGGCACCGGGATGTGCGGCGGTTGCCGCATCACCGTGGGCGGGGACATGAAGTTCGCATGCGTCGATGGCCCCTGTTTCGATGGCCACCAGGTCGATTTCGACGAAGCCGTTCGCCGCTCCAGAACCTATACGCGCGAGCAGGAAATCGCCTGCCAACGGTTTGATCAGGAAGGGCGCATCGAGCAGGAAGGAGGCGTGCATGCCGCTTAAGCGAATCGAGAAAACCCCCATGCCGGAACGGCCGCCGATGGAACGCGTCCAGGATTTTCTCGAAGTCAATGAAGGCTACCGCCCTGTCCACGCGGCCTTCGAAGCGGAGCGATGCCTGCGTTGCCAGGACCCCGTGTGCGTCGAAGGCTGCCCGGTCAACATTCCCATTCCGGACTTTATCCACGCCATCGCGGCGCACGACATGCCCGAAGCGGCGCGCCTGCTGCGCACGGCCAATCCGCTGCCCGCCATCTGCGGACGCGTCTGCCCGCAGGAAGCGCAGTGCGAGATGCTCTGCCACATGACGAACCGGTTCCGCCCGGTCGCAATCGGGGCCCTGGAACGCTACGTTGCCGACTGGGAGCGCAACCAGCCGTTGTCCGAGCCGGCCCGGCCGCGCCGTCCCGAGAAAATTGCCGTGATCGGGGCCGGCCCGGCCGGCCTGGTCTGCGCCGGCGAACTCGCTCGCCTCGGTTACCCCGTCACCGTCTACGAGGCACTTCACGCCCCGGGCGGCGTGCTGCGCTACGGGATTCCCGAGTTTCGGCTGCCCAAGGAAATCCTCGATTGGGAAATCGGAGTGCTCGAGCGCAGCGGAGTCGAGATCGTTCGCAATGTCGTCATCGGCAAGACGCTCACCCTCGACCAGCTATTCGACGAACTGGGTTACGCCGCCGTGTTCATCGGCTCCGGCGCCGGACTGCCGCGATTCCTGGGCATTCCCGGCGAAGGCCTGAACGGGGTGCTTTCGGCCAACGAGTTTCTCACCCGCATCAACCTGATGCGCGCCTACGAGTTTCCGGCGTCCGACACGCCGCTGCACGTCGGCAAACGCGTGGCCGTAATCGGCGCGGGCAATACCGCGATGGACGCCGTCCGCTCCGCGCTGCGCATGGGCGCCGAAGAAGGTCATATCATCTACCGTCGCAGCGAAAGGGAAATGACGGCGCGCATCGAGGAACATCACCACGCAATTCAGGAAGGCGTGCAGTTTCACTGGTTGACGAACCCGGTCGAGATTGTCGGTAACGACGAAGGCTGGGTGACCGGAATCAAGTGCGTCCGGATGGAACTCGGTGAACCCGACGAGTCGGGCCGCGCCCGCCCCATACCGATACCGGGCTCCGAATTTGTCCTGCCGATGGACAATGTAGTGCTGGCCGTGGGCACCACCCCGAACCCGCTTCTGGTCAAATCGGCTGCCGGTCTTGAAACCACGCACAAGGGATGCCTCGTGGCCGAGGAAACTTCCGGCCGCACCACCCGCCACCGTGTCTACGCCGGCGGCGACGCGGTCACCGGTGCGGCGACCGTCATCCTGGCCGCAGGCGCCGGCAAGCGCGCGGCCGAGGCCATCCACGCCGACCTGCAGAGCTGATTCTGCGCGCAGCGTCGTCAGCCGGATCTATCGCCAGGGATTGCAGTCGTAGCCGGCGATCCGGATCAGCCGCTCGAGTTCGATGCTGCCGGAACCCTTGCCCAGCGGTGTGAAGTCGTAGTGCAGCCGCAGCCGGTTGCAGTCGAGCACTTCGATGCGGATGTTCCCGGCAACCGTTTGCTGGACGTCTTCCGGAGCCGGCTGATTGGCGTCGGTGAAGAACGCGCCGTTCTCGAGCGTCACCATTGGATCTATCATCACGTCGCCCGGTTCAGTCGGTGCCCTGCCGGAGTTGCCCGCCACCCAGATCGGCTCGCCGTTCAGATAGGTGAAGAAGATCGCGAACACGAAGTTGCTGTCGACCTGCTCGGCGATCTGCAGCACCAGTCCCTGGCGCGGCGCGCCGGGCCGGACCCACTGGCCGCTGTAGCGGCCGTTGAGCACCGGCTCGTTGAATTGCGGCAGATCCACAGTCGGTTCGAAGCGGTCGAGAACAAATACGAAAGCTTCCGGCTGGGCCACCGCAAAGCTGCCCCAGTTCAGCTCCAGCGTGAACGTTTCGTTGTAGTCCTGGGGCAGGAATTCGGTTGCCCCGGCGACCGGGAGCGGCTCCACCGCCAGCAGCCACGTGATTCCGGTGGGGCTGATGATATCGCCGGTCGCGCCGACGATGCCGGCGGCAGGCAATTGTTGCAGATGCGCCACGTGCAACGGCGTATCGACCTGGCCGGCTTGGGCGAAGACTCGCGGCACGACGACGGGGGGTTCGATGTCGGGATCGCCGAGCCGACGCATCCGGACCAGCACAGCCGAGAATCCTTCATCGGCGCAGGCCACGCGCCAGATGCGGACCCGGACCGACGCATCGCGGACGGTGCTGTTAACCGAAGGTACATTCAAGGTCTGATCGACCAGCAGGCTGTCCTGTCGGCGCGGCTGCTGGGGCAGCGAGATCGACAGGCAGCCCGGCGGAAACGGGGTGCCGAGGTCGGTCAGCAGGTTCATCTCGCCGAGCTGGGCGCGGGCATTGCCGCCCGGGGCGGCGACAACCGCGGCCAGCAGAAACGCCGGCAGACAGGACGTCTGGAAGGCGACCATTCGGGTGAGCGCGCGCGGCATGGCTCGTTCCTTTTCGGTGTGGGTCGAGGTATTCGCGATGGATTCTAGCCGCTCCGGCTGACCGGGAGCTGAACGGGGCAGGGTGGTAAAATTCCGCTCTTGTTCATTTCCACGGCATCGAATTCATGGCAGGACACAGCAAGTGGGCCAACATCCAGCACCGGAAGAAGGCCCAGGATGCCAGGCGCGGCAAGATCTTCACCCGGCTGGTGCGCGAGATCACCGTGGCCGCGCGCGAGGGCGGCGGCGATCCGGACACCAATCCGCGCCTCAGGCTGGCCTGGGACAAGGCCAACGCCGCGAACGTGCCCAAGGACAACATCGAGCGCGCGATCAAGAAGGCGACCGGCGAACTCGAGGGCGTGGCCTACGAGGAAATCAGCTACGAGGGCTATGCACCGGGCGGCGTCGCGGTGATGGTCGACACCGTCACCGACAACCGCAACCGGACCGTGGCCGCGGTCCGGCACGCGTTCTCCAAGCACGGCGGCAACCTGGGCACCGAGGGTTCGGTGGCCTACCTGTTCGAAAAGAAGGGCGTGATCACCTACGCGCCGGGTACGTCCGAGGACAAGATCATGGAGGCCGCGCTCGAGGCCGGCGCCGAGGACATCGAAACGGACGACGACGGCTCGATCGAAGTGCTGACGACCCCCGAGCAGTTTTCCGACGTGCTTGCGGCGATGCGCGCGGCCGGCCTGAAGCCCGAGGAAGCCGAGGTGACGATGCGACCGTCGACCTGGGTCGAGCTCGACGTCGAGGCCGGAGGCAAGCTGCTTGCGTTCGTCGACGTGCTGGAGGACCTGGACGATACCCAGAACGTCTGGCACAACGCCGACATACCGGCCGAGGCCTACGGCGACTGATATGCGCATTCTCGGTCTCGACCCCGGCTCGCGCGTGACCGGCATCGGCGTCATCGACGGCGAAACGCTGGTTGCGGCGCGCCAGCTCGCGCTCGGCGGCGGCGGCATGCCCGAGCGGCTGGCCGCGATCTTCGCCGGCGTCGGCGAGGCGATCGCCGAATTCGCGCCCGAGGTCGTCGCGATCGAGACGGTGTTCATGAACCGCAACGCGCAGGCCGCGATCAAGCTCGGTCAGGCGCGCGGCGCGGCGATCTGCGCCGCGGTCAATGCCGGGTTGGCGGTGCACGAGTACGCGCCGCGGCTGATCAAGCAGGCCATCGTCGGCAGAGGCGGCGCCGACAAGGCCCAGGTGCAGCACATGGTGCGCGCGCTGCTGAACGCCGATCATGACTTCGGCTCCGACGCGGCCGACGCGCTGGCCGTGGCGCTGTGCCACCTGCACACCGCGCAGACCGCGGCCCGGCTGCCGACGGGCGTGGTGCTCCGATGATCGCACGGCTGTCGGGCATCCTGATCGACCGCCGTCCGCCTTACCTGCTGGTCGATGTCGGCGGGGTCGGCTACGAAGTCGAGGCGCCGCTTTCGGTGTTCGACCGTCTGCCCGGGACCGGCCAGCCGTGCACGCTGCTGATCCACCACCTTGTGCGCGAGGACGCGCACCTGCTGTTCGGTTTCGTCGATCGGCAGGACCGGGAGCTGTTCCGCACGCTGCTGAAGATCTCCGGGGTCGGCCCGAAGGTCGCGCTCGCGATCCTGTCCAGCGTCTCGGCGAACGATTTCGCGCTGATGGTCGAGGCCGGCGACAGCCAGGCGCTGACCCGGCTGCCGGGCATCGGCAGGAAGACCGCCGAGCGCCTGATTCTCGAGATGAAGTCCCGACTGGACGGGCTTGAATTCAGCGCCGTCGGTGCAGCGGCCGGAAGTGACGCGGGAACCGGACGCGACGCGGCCGGAGAGGCGCGGGCCGGCCTGGTCGCGCTGGGCTATTCGCCGGCCGAGGCGCTGAAGATGGTCAAGGGCGTCGGCGACGAGTCGGCCAGCGCCGAGGCCATCATCCGCCAGGCGCTCCGGAACCGCATGCAGCGCTGACCCTCGATTACCCCTCCGGACAAGGGCGTACAATCTGGGCATGCGCTTCGCGAACAGGAAAGCGGCCGGGGAAGCACTGGCGCAATCGCTGGATCGATACCGGGGCGCGGATTGCGTCGTCTACGCCCTGCCGCGCGGCGGCGTGGTCCCGGGCGTGGTCGTTGCCGACGCGCTGGGCTGCCCGCTGGACCTGGTCATCCCGCGCAAGATCGGCCATCCGCACAACAGCGAATACGCGATCGCGGCCGTGACCGAGCAAGGCGAGCCGGTCGTCAACGCCGCCGAGGTTGCGCGCGTCGACGCCGAATGGTTCGAGCGCGAAGTCGCGAACCAGCGACGCGAAGCGGCCCGCCGCAGGCAAAGCTACCTCGGGGATCGCGACGCCGTTTCGCCAGCCGGCAGGACCGCGATCCTGGTCGACGACGGGATCGCCACCGGCCTGACGATGGAGGCCGCCGTCGCCGACGTCAAGGGGCGCGCGCCTGCCCGAATCGTCGTCGCCGTCCCGGTAGCGCCGGCCGACACGGTGGCGCGCCTGCGCCGGGCGGTGGACGACGTGGTGGCCGTCGAGGCGCCGGAACTGTTCCTCGGCGGGGTGGGCGCCTACTACGCCGACTTCCGCCAGGTCGGCGACGACGAGGTGGTCGAGGCCATGGAGAATTTCCGCAATCCGGGGCGCGACGACGATGCGGATTCCTGAACTGCGCGTCGATCGTGGCTGAAGGCGTCCGGTCCGACGCGTTCCAGCGTTTGAAGATCGACAGTCTTTCCGACCCGTCGTGTTATCCGCACCCGGTCGGGCGCGTGGAGACGATCGAAACGCACCTTTCGTGGGTCTTTCTGGCCGGCGCGTTCGCCTACAAGCTCAAGAAGCCCGTCATCTACGACCACCTGGACCTGCGCAGCCTCGATTCCCGGTACGAGAACAGCATTCGCGAAGTCGCGCTGAATCGGCGCCTCGCACCCGACGTGTACGTCGGCGCGATACCGCTGGTGATGACGCCGAGTCGGGTGCTGCGGCTGGAATGCGAAGGGGAAACCGTCGACTGGCTGGTCAGGATGCACCGGCTGCCCGGCGACCGGATGCTCGACCGGATGCTGGATGCAGGGCGCGCGACCCGGGCCGACGTCGAGCGCGTCATTCGCCTGCTGGCAACGTTCTACCGCCGGGCCACACCGGCCGTGACGCGGGCCGAGGACTACGACGCGGCGCTGCGCCGAACGCTGGCATCGAACCGGGAAGCGCTCACCGATCCAGCGTTCGAGGCGTGCGCCGACGGTCTGGACGACGGGCCGGCCGCGCTGCTTGACGCCCAGCAATCGTTTCTTGGCGACCATGCGGACGTGTTCGCCCGGCGGGTCGAGCGCGGCAGGATCGTCGAGGGCCACGGCGACCTGCGGCCCGAGCACGTCTGCCTGACGTCGCCGCCGGTGATCTACGACTGCCTGGATTTCAGCCGGGCGCTGCGCGTCGCCGATGCGGCCGACGAGCTGTCGTTTCTCGCGCTCGAGTGCGAACGGCTGGGGTTCGACTGGGTCGACCCGGTCATCTGGCAATGCTACGCCGAGGCCGCCGGCGACCGGCCGCCCCGGGTCCTGGTCGCCTTCTACAAATCGGTCCGCGCCTGCACCTGGGCGCGCCTGGCGCTGGGCCGCACGCGCGAACTCGCCCGCGAGGACTGGCAGCCGTGGCTGGAGCACGCCAATTCCTATCTGAAGCTGGCCGGGGCCCACCTGCCGCAATGAAGAGAAAGCCCGGGAAAACGCAGCGGGCGGGTACGGCAGTATCTCAGGCGCCGTGGAATTTCTCGATGCCCTGATGCTCGTGCATCCGGCCGATGATCCGTCCGATCAGCGGCCCGGACTCGAGCACCGTCAGCTTGTCCTTCAGTTCCTCGACGCGATGCGGCCGAACCGAGTCGGTGATCACCAGTTCGTCCAGCGCCGGGTCCGCGAGCACCGAGCCGGCGTTCTTGACGAACAACCCGTGCGTGGCGAACGCGGTCACGCGCCGCGCGCCGGCCTCCTTGCACGCTTTCGCGGCATGGGCAAGCGTGCTGCCGCTGGCGATCAGGTCGTCGATGATCAGCACGTGGCGGTCGGCGACGTCGCCGACCAGCCGGCCCAGGCGCAACTCGCCGCCGCCGCGAAACTTTTCCATCATGCCGAGCGCAACCTCGCTGCCCGATGTTTCGCTCAGGCGCTGGCGGAACGCTTCGGCCCGCTTGACGCCGCCGGCGTCGGGCGACAGCACCAGCCACGGCGAGTCGGCGCGCTGCGCACGGATGTGCTCGACGAACAGCGGCGCCGCGGTCACCGCTTCGGCGCGGCAGCGGAACGCATTCTGGAACGCGGCCAGGTTGTGAATGTCCAGCGTGATGACCGCACTTGCGCCCACGGCCTCGGCCATTTGCGCCAGGTAGCGGGTATGCAGCGGGTCGAACGGCTGGGTGCGGCGATCCTTGCGGCAGAACGCGAAGTAGGGGATCACCAGCGTCACTTGTTCGGCACCGGCATCCCGGGCCGCACCGGCCAGGAACAGGCAACGCAGCCATTTGTCGGCTGCCGACGCTGAAGCTTCGGCGTACAGGCTCTGGACGACGAAGGCATCGGCGCCGGCCACGTTCTCCAGCGGCCGGACCTTGAACTCGCCGTCCTCGAAGCTCCGTTCCTCGACGGCCGTCAGCTCGATGCCGATGGCGGCGGCGATCGTTTCGGCATAGTCCCGGCTCGAAGCGCACGCCAGCAGCCTGAGATCGGAATTCATGACCTTGTCCGTTCCGTTTTGCATGGCCGACGCTGACTATCGCACAAATGGGCCGAACGAGGCGCGTTCAGAGGATTTCGACCCGGTCGCGCCCGCTTTGCTTGGCCCGGTAAAGTGCCTGATCGGCACGAGCCAGCCAGGAATTTGGTGTGTCATCGGGCCCGAGGTCGGTGGCGCCGATCGAGACCGTCATCGGCCCTTCGGGGGACTCGAGCTCGGCCCGGATCTTGTTGACCAGCTTGTCCAGAGCCGGCCGGAGTCCGTCAGCGTCGGTACCAGGCAGAAGAAGCACGAATTCGTCGCCGCCGAACCGGTAACATCGATCGGCGGCGCGCAGCGTGCTGCGAACGATCTCGGTCAGCTCGACGAGAATCCGGTCGCCGCAAAAATGCCCGGGCCGGTCGTCCAGCATCGGAGACAGGATCGCTTGTGCCAATCGGGGTTTTCCCGCACGACCGACGGGGAAACCCCCCGGCTGGTTTGCGACGGACGGGTTCAGCCGCGCCGCCCCCCCTTTTCCGCTACCATCAACGCTGCTTCCGCCGCGCATTCGCGCGCCCGTTGACGATGCCGCCGAACGAAATGCCCGAAGATGCCGCTCGCCTGATTTCCGCATCCCCGAGCGATGAGGAGACCCGCTTCGAGGCCAGCCTCCGGCCGAAGCGGCTGACCGAATACATCGGCCAGCAGACGATGAAGGACCGGCTGGCGATCTATCTGGAATCGGCGCGCGCACGGTCCGAGTCACTGGATCACGTGTTGATCTTCGGCCCGCCGGGGCTGGGCAAGACCACGCTGGCGAATGTCATTGCCGCCGAGATGGGCACGAGGCTTCGTCAGACCTCGGGGCCGGTGCTGGAGCGCGCCGGCGATCTCGCCGCGATGCTGACCAACCTCGAGCCGGGCGACGTGCTGTTCGTCGACGAGATCCACCGGCTGTCGCCGGTCGTCGAGGAAGTGCTGTACCCGGCGATGGAGGACTACCGGATCGACATCATCATCGGCGAGGGGCCGGCCGCGCGCTCGATCCAGCTCGACCTGCCGCGCTTCACGCTGGTCGGCGCCACGACCCGCGCCGGGCTGCTGACGTCGCCGCTGCGCGACCGCTTCGGCATCGTCGAGCGGCTCGAGTTCTACGGCGTCGACGACCTGGCGAAGATCGTCGCCCGGTCGGCCGGCATCCTCGAAATCGAGTGCAGCGTCGAGGGCGCGGCCGAGATCGCGCGGCGTTCGCGCGGTACGCCCCGGGTGGCCAACCGGCTGCTGCGGCGCGTTCGCGATTACGCCCAGGTCCGGGCCGACGGCGAAATCGGGGGCGAAGTCGCCCGGAAGGCGCTGGAAATGATGCAGGTCGACGCCGAAGGCTTCGACCAGCTCGACCGCAAGCTGCTGCAGATTCTCGTCGAGCATTTCGACGGCGGCCCGGTCGGCGTCGAAAGCCTGGCCGCGGCACTTTCCGAGGAGCGCGGCACGATCGAGGACGTCATCGAGCCGTTTCTGATTCAGCAGGGGTTCCTGGTGCGCACCGCCCGCGGTCGGATGGCGACCCGGCGCACCTGGCGTCACCTGGGGCTCAGGGCGCCGGCCGAATATTCATCCGCCTCGGACGACCTTTTCGACGGGGCCGGAAGTGACTGAAATTCCGGGCTCGGCCGTATTCCGCTACCGTGTCTACTGGGAGCACACCGACGCCGGCGGGGTTGTCTATCACTCGCGCTATCTGAATTTTCTCGAGCGCGCACGTTCGGACTGGCTGACTGCGATGGGGGTCAACCAGACGGCGCTCAAGCGCGACCGCGGGCTGGTGTTCGTGGTTACGCGCATGGAAATCGATTTCCGCAAGCCGGCAAGGCTCGAGGATGAACTTGCGGTATCGGTCCGCGTCCAAGCCTGCGGCCGCAGCCGGATCGACTTCGCCCAGGAGATCCGGCGCGACGGCGAGACGCTGATCAGCGCAGCCGTGCGTGCGGCCTGCCTTGACCTGGGCCGCTTCCGCCCGGTCCGGATGCCGCCGGAACTGCTGGCAGCGGTCCGCCCCACATCTGAATAGAACCGGCATAAAATCGGTTCTTCAAAACTCTGATAAAACCGATAATTAAATGCAGTTTCTGGAAAATACATGAATACAGAGCTGAATGTCTGGAGCCTGATCGCCGATGCCACGCTGGTCGTGCAGCTGGTCATGGCCGTGCTGCTGGTCGCCTCGATCGCGTCGTGGATCATCATCTTCTCCAAGCGCGCCGTGCTCGGACGGCTGGAAAAGCGCAACCGGGAATTCGAGGAACGATTCTGGTCCGGCGCCGACCTCGGGCAGCTATACGACCGGGTCGGCTCCGAACACAAGATCCGCGAGGGCCAGGAAGTGGTCTTCGAGGCCGGCTACCGCGAGTTCTCGCGGCTGCGCGAGGAGCAGCGCATCAACGCCGACACGCTGGCCGGCGGCGCCCAGCGTGCGATGCGCGTGGCGCTGACGCGCGAGGTCGACCGGCTCGAGCACGGCCTGAATTTCCTCGCCACGGTCGGTTCGACCAGCCCGTACGTGGGACTGTTCGGCACCGTCTGGGGCATCATGCACGCGTTCTTCGCGCTCGCCGGCGTGCAGCAGGCGACGATCGCGATGGTCGCCCCGGGCATTGCCGAAGCGCTGATCGCTACCGCGATGGGGCTGGTCGCGGCGATTCCGGCCGTCATCGCCTATAACCGGTTCTCGAACCAGGTCTACCGTATCGAGGTGCGGATGGACAACTTCAAGGAAGAGTTCGCCGGCATCCTCTACCGCCAGGCGCGCAGGCTCGATCGGGCGCGCTGAGCATGCAGACCGACGCCCCGATCCAGCGCCGCCGCCGCGCGATGGCCGAGATCAACGTCGTGCCCTACATCGACGTGATGCTGGTGCTGCTGATCATCTTCATGATCACGGCCCCGCTGCTCAACCTCGGGGTCGAGGTCGAACTGCCTCAGGGTGCGGCCGAGTCGCTGGGCGACATCAGCGACCCGCTGATGGTCACCGTCGACCGCAACGGCGAGATGTACCTGAACACCGGAGACGCGCCGGAACTGGTCGACGGTCAGACGCTGGTCGAGCGGGTCTCGGTGCTGGTCGGCCGGAATCCGGAAATCCAGGTGCTGGTCGGCGGCGACCGGGACGTGCCGTACCGCCACATCTACGAGACCATGGTGCTGCTGCAGCAGGCCGGCGTGGCCTCGATCGGCTTCATGGGCGACCCGCCGGAACAGTGATCGGTCCGACGTGAACCGGCGCAAACGGCATCCGGGGCAGCGCGAGGAGACGACGCGCGATTATGCGCGCGCCGTGCTGCTGGCGCTGGCGGTGCACGTCGCCGGCTTCGGACTGCTCTGGCTGGGCAGCCTGAGCTGGACGCCGCGGCGCCCGCCCGAAGTCGCGCCGGCGTTCACGCTGGTCGATGCCGCGCCTTACCTGGAAGCCGAGCGCCGCGAGCAGGTGGCCGAGGAACAGGCCCGGGCCGCGGCCGAGCGGCTCGAACGCGAGCAGCGCCAGCGCGAACGGCGCGAGCAGGAACGCCAGCGGCAGTTGCAGGAACAGCGCGAGGCCGAGCGGCGGGCCGAACAGCAGCGCCAGGCACAACTCGAACGCGAGCGCCGGGAACAGCTCGAACGCGAGGCCGAGCTGGCCCGACAGGCCGAGCAGCGGCAGCTGGAACGGGAACGGCGAGAGGCCGAACAGCGTCGACTCGAAGAACTCGAGGAGCTGCGCCGGCAGCGCGAGCAGGCGCAGCGCGAACGCGAGGAACAGGAGCGGCGATTGGCCGAGATCGCCGAACGGCGCGAGGCCGAGCGCGAGCGCCGGCAGGCCGAAGCCGAAGCCGAGCGGCTGCGGCTGGCTCGCGAGCAGGCCGAGACGGCCGAGCGCCGGGCGACGCTGCGCGACGAATACATCGCGACCATTCAGGAGCTGGTTCGGCGCAACTGGATCCGGCCGCCGACGGCCAATCCGGGGGTCGAATGCGCCATCCGGGTGGTGCAGATCCCGGGCGGCGAGATCATCGATCAGGCGATTTCCAGCCCGTGCAACGCCGACGAGGCGACCCGGCGATCGATCGTCGCCGCCGTCGAGCGCGCGGCCGTATTACCCTATCGAGGTTATGAGGATGTTTTCGAAAGAGAGATTCGCTTCGTTTTTCGCTACGACGGTTAGCTTGCTGGCACTGTGGTTCAGCGCGCCGCTGAGCGCCCAGCTCCAGATCGAGATCGTCGACGGGGTCGAGGGCGCGCTGCCGATCGCGGTCGTGCCGTTCGATTTCGGCAATGCCGAGGTCGGGCCGGAGACACCGCTGCACGAGGTGATCGCGGCCGACCTGCAGCGCAGCGGCCTGTTCGACCCGCTGCCGGTCGAAGACATGATCGAGCGGCCGGCGCGGCCGCCCGAGGTCCGTTTCGGCACCTGGCGGCTGCTCAAGGTCGACTACGTCGCGATGGGACGCTGGATCCCCGGCGGTGACGGCCTCAACGGCGAGATCGAATACCACCTGGTCTCGGTCCATTCCGGGCGCACGCTGTTCTCGCGCGCGATTTCGGCAGGGCCGGGCGTGTTCCGGTTGCGCGCGCACCAGATCGCCGACGCGATCTACCAGGAACTGACCGGCACGCCCGGCGCGTTCGCCAGCCGAATTGCCTACGTCAAGGTCACCGGCACCGGGACCGACCAGGAGCAGTTCGAGCTGATCGTCGCCGATTCGGACGGCCACAATCCGCAGACCATCGTTCGCCACAGCCAGCCGATCCTGTCGCCGGCCTGGGCCCCGGACGGCCGGCGCCTGGCTTACGTCTCGTTCGCCACCGGCAAGTCGAACGTCATCATCCAGGACATCTTCACCGGCCAGAGGGAGACGATCTCGGCATCTCCGGGCATCAACGGCGCCCCGGCGTTCTCGCCCGACGGGCGGCTGCTGGCGATGAGCCTGTCGCGCAGCGGCAACTCCGAAATCTGGGTGCGCAATCTCGAGACCGGCCGGATGGAGCAGCTCACCAACCACTACTCGATCGATACCGAACCCGAGTGGTCGCGCGACGGCCGCCACATCTTCTTCACCTCCGACCGCGCCGGTCGGCCGCAGATCTACCGCGTGCGCCGCGACGGCACCGGCATCGAACGCATCACGTTCGAAGGCGATTACAACTCGCGCGTCTCGGTCGACCCGGTCGGCGGGCTGCTGGCGATGGTGCACGGCGGCGGGGCGATCTTCCGGATCGCGGTGCTGGATCGCGATTCGGGGCGATTGCGTGTATTATCTCCGGGTCGCATGGACGAGTCGCCGAGCTTCGCGCCCAACGGGAGAATGGTGCTGTACGCGACCCGCGAAGGCGAGCGTGGCGTGCTCGCCGCCGTTTCGGTCGACGGCCGATTCCGCCAGCGGCTGGTGCTCAGCGACGGCGACGTGCGCGAGCCGGCCTGGTCGCCGCTGATGCAGTGATGCAGGCATTGGTGTGCCGATGGCCATCAGAAGACAACAATTCATAAACCCTGAGCAAGGCACAGTGGAGGAAGCATGAGTATCGCTTTGAGAACCGTTTCAATCCTGGTCCTGGCCGCGTTTCTGGGCGCTTGCGCGTCGCAAGAGCGCGAGGCGCCGTCCGAACCGCAGCCGGAACCGCAGCCGCGGCCGAGCGAGCCGGTCGAAGTCGAGCGCATCAACCCGACCGACTACGCCGATTCGCGCAATCTGGACAACCCCGACAGCGTGCTGAGCCAGCGCGAGATCTATTTCGAATTCGACAGCTCGGCGGTGCGGAGGGAGTACCTGCCGCTGATTCAGGCGCACGCGGCCTACGTCCGCGCCAACCCGAGTGCCCGGATGCTTCTCGAAGGCCACGCCGACGAGCGCGGCTCGCGCGAGTACAACCTCGGCCTCGGCGAGCGCCGCGGCACGGCGGTGCTCGAACTGATGCTTGCCGAAGGCGCGTCGCGCAATCAGATCGAAGTGGTCAGCTACGGCGAGGAACGCCCGGTATGCCGCCAGTCCAGCGAAGCCTGCTGGGAGCGCAACCGTCGCGTGGAGATCGTCTACACGGCCCGGTAATGCGCATGTCGGCACCAGGTAATCGAGCCTCCAGGCTGCTGCGCGTGCATTGGCTTGCGGCAGCGGCATCGGCGGCGATCGCGGCCGCGGGCGTTTCGCAGCCGGCATTCGGTCAGGATCCGGGAGTCGACCAGGGCCGGGCCGGGTTGTCCTCGAGCATGCTGATCGAGCTTCAGCAGATGCACGAGGAGTTGCGCGAGTTGCGTGGAATGGTCGAGGCCCAGGCGCGCGAGATCGAGAACCTCAAGCGCCGGCAGCGCGACCAGTACATCGATCTCGACCGCCGGCTGAGCGAACTGGCCGGTTCCGGCGCCGCGCCCGCTGCATCGGGCGGGGCGGGAAACCAGGTCGGGGCGCCGACCGAAAGCCGCGAGCGCAATGAACAGGTGCCGCAGCCCGGGGTTCGGGCGTCCGAGCCGCAAGTGCGCGCCGAACCGTCGGACGGCGTCCCGGCCCGGGATCTTCCCGAAGTGCGCTCGCCGATCGAGCCCGAGGCCGAAATCGTCACGCTGGCCGATCCGGGCAGCGGCGGGGAGCGCCGGCTGCGCGAGCCGACCGAGGCCGAACGCCAGGCCTACGACCAGGCCTTCCTGGCGTTGCGCGAGACGCGCTATGCCGATGCCGCCGAGGGCTTCGACCGCTTTCTGCGCGATCATCCGGATTCGAGCTATTCGCCGAATGCGATGTACTGGCTGGGCGAGGTCTATTACGTCACGCGCGACTTCGAGACCGCGCTGCGCCAGTTCCAGCGCCTGCAGGAGAAGTATCCGGACAGCAGCAAGAAGCCCGATGCGCTTCTCAAGACCGGGTTCGCGCATTACGAACTCGGCCAGTGGGAGCGCGCACGTGCCGCGCTGGAGCAGGTCATCGCCGAATATCCCGGCACCAACTATTCGCGGCTGGCCGAAAACCGGCTGCGGACGATGCGGCTGGAAGGGCACCTGTAGGAGCGGCCTCCAGGCCGCGATCGACCCGGACGGAAAATCGCCGCGTGGACGCGGCTCCTGCGGCTGGAACGGCGTCAATCTCCGTAGGAGCGCCCTCCAGGCCGCGATCGACTACCGGACATGACCAAGCTTCGCGCCGCCCTCAAGATCACCGAGATCTTCCGCTCGCTGCAGGGCGAGTCGGATTCGGCCGGCTGGCCGACGGTGTTCGTGCGGCTCACCGGCTGTCCGCTTCGGTGCGTGTGGTGCGACACCGCCTACGCGTTCCAGGGCGGCGAGTGGATGGAGACCGATGAGATCGTCGAGCGGGTGCGGGCGTTGGCGACGCGCCGGGTCTGCGTCACCGGCGGCGAGCCGCTGGCGCAGAAACGGTGCCTGGAACTGCTCGCGCGGTTATGCGACGCCGGGTTCGACGTGTCGCTGGAGACCAGCGGCGCACTACCGGTAGGTGATGTCGACCCGCGCGTGGTCAAGGTACTGGACTTCAAGGCGCCCGGCTCGGGCGAGGCCGGGCGCAATCTGTGGGCCAACGTCGAACATCTTCAGCCGCACGACCAGATCAAGTTCGTGCTCGCCGACCGGACCGATTTCGACTGGGCCGCCGCGCGCATCCGGAAGTACGATCTCGGCCGATGGCAGGTGCTGCTGTCGCCGGTCTGGGAAACGCTGTCACCCGGAAATCTGGCTGACTGGCTGCTCGAATCCGGCCTCGAGGCGCGGCTGCAGATTCAGCTCCACAAGGTGCTGTGGGGCGATCAGCCGGGCCGGTGAGGGTATTCGATCACTTGGCCTCCAGGCGTAGGTCGGATTAGCGAAGCGTAATCCGACGATCACTCGGCCTCCAGCAACCGGTAGACCAGCGCCAGCGCCTCGCGCGGCGTGAGCTGGTCCGGGTCGACTCCTGCGAGCAAATCGCGCAGAGGATCCGGCTTCCCTTCCGAATTCTCGACCGGCTTCGGCCCGGCCGACGGGGCCGGCGGCGCGAACAGGCCCAGTTGCCGGCTTTCGGCGCGATCGGCCCCGGCCTCGAGTTGCTCGAGGTGGCCCCGGGCGCGTTCGAGCACCTTTGCCGGCAGCCCGGCCAGCCGGGCGACCTGCAGGCCGTAGGACTGATTTGCCGGGCCTTCGCGCACCGAGTGCAGGAACACGATGCCGTCGCCGTGCTCGCGCGCGTCGAGGTGGACGTTGGCAATGCCGTCGTGGTCGCCGGCCAGCCGGGTCAGTTCGAAGTAGTGGGTCGCGAACAGGGTCATCGCGCCCAGCTTCATCGCCAGTTCGGTCGCCACCGCCCAGGCCAGTGCCAGTCCGTCGAACGTCGACGTGCCGCGGCCGATCTCGTCCATCAGCACCAGCGACTGTTCGGTTGCGTTGTGCAGGATGTTGGCGGTCTCGACCATTTCGACCATGAACGTCGAACGCCCGCGCGTCAGGTCGTCGCCGGCGCCGATGCGCGAGAAGATCCGGTCGACCGGGCCGCAGCGCATCGATTTCGCCGGTACGAAGCTGCCGGCGTGGGCGAGCAGCACGATCAAGGCCGTCTGGCGCATGAACGTCGACTTCCCACCCATGTTCGGACCGGTGACGACCAGCATCCGGCGCTCGGGCCCGAGCACACAGTCGTTGGGCACGAACGGCTCGTCCTGGACCGCCTCGACGACCGGGTGGCGGCCCTCGACGATCTGCAGCCCGGGTTCGTCGTTGAGCACCGGCCGGTTCCAGACCAGCGTTTCGGCGCGTTCGGCGAGTGTCGCGAGCACGTCCAGCGCGGCCACTGCACGGGCGATGCGCGCCAGTTCGGCGTGCTCGGCGGCGAGCTTCTGCACCAGTTCTTCGAAGAGCGCCTTTTCCAGCGCCAGCGCACGCTCGCGCGCCGACAACACCTTGTCCTCGTGCGCCTTGAGCTCCTCGGTGATGTAGCGCTCGGCGTTCTTGAGCGTCTGGCGCCGCGAGTATTCGGCCGGGACGTCGCCGGCCCGCGCCTTGCCGATTTCGATGTAATAGCCGTGCACGCGGTTGTAGCCGACCTTGAGCGAGGAAATGCCGGTGCGCTCGCGCTCGCGCGCCTCGTACTGCTGCAGAAAGTCATCGGCATTGGACGACAGCGCGCGCAGCTCGTCGAGCTCGGTGCTGTAGCCGGGCCGGATCACGCCGCCGTCGCGGACCAGTACTGGCGGTTCGTCGACCAGCGCGGTGGCCAGCAGTTCGACCAGGTCCGGCCGCTCCGGCATCTGGCCGGCAAGTTCTTCCAGCAGCGGGCTTTCGGCCTCGGCAAGCAGCGCGCGCAGGGTCGGCACACGCTCCAGCCCGGCGCGCAGCGTGGTCAGGTCGCGCGGTCGGGCAGTGGCGAGCGCGACGCGGGTCAGGATGCGCTCGAGATCGCCGCTGCCGGACAAGGTGTCCTGGATCGGACCGTGCAGATGCGCCTCGAGCAGCTTCTCGATGCCTTCATGATGCCGCGTCAGCGCCTCCCGGTCGCGCAGCGGGCGCAGCATTCGACGCTTCAGTTCGCGACTGCCCATCGGCGTGGCGGTGCGGTCGAGCAGGCCGACCAGGGTGTTTTCGCGCAGGCCGTCGGGGTGCCGGTCGATCTCGAGGTGCCGGCGCGTGGCCGCGTCCAGCACCAGGTGGGCACTGTGCCGCTCCAGGTTCAGCCCGTCGATGTGCGGCAGGTCGCGCGTGAGCATCGAGCGCGCGTAGGCGACCAGCGCCCCGGCCGCGGCCGCGCCGGGGCCGGGCTTGTCGATGCCGAAGCCGGCCAGGTCGCGGGTGCCGAATTGCCGGCATAGCGCCTCGGCGGCCGGTTGGACCTCGAACTCCCAGTCGGGCCGCTGCCGGATTGCGGCGTCAAGGCCATCCGGCAGCAGTTCGGCGGCGTACTCGGGCACCAGCAGTTCGGCCGGTTTCAGCCGTTCCAGCTCGGCGGCCAGCGCTTCGCGCGAGGCCGGTTCGGTGCACGACAGGCGGCCGCCGGCCAGGTCCATCCAGGCCAGGCCGTAGCGGTCGCCATCGGGGCTGTCGTGGCGGCCCGGCCGGCAGAGCGCGGCCAACAGCCGGTCGCCACGATCGTCGAGCAGCGATTCCTCGGTCAGCGTGCCGGGCGTGACGATGCGCGCGACCTTGCGTTCGACCGGGCCCTTGGCGCTGTCCGGGTCGCCGATCTGCTCGCAGATCGCGACCGATTCGCCGGCCCGGAGCAGCCGGGCCAGGTAAGAGTCGACCGCGTGGTAGGGGATGCCGGCCATCGGGATCGGCTTTCCGGCCGACCGGCCGCGGGCGGTCAGCGTGATGTCGAGCAGGCGCGCGGCGCGCTTCGCGTCGTCGTAGAACAGCTCGTAGAAATCGCCCATCCGGAAGAACAGCAGGATGCCCGGGTAGGTTTCTTCCACGCGGGCCTTGATCCGCAGGTATTGCTGCATCAGCGGCGTGTGGTTCGAGCGCGCGGCGTCGTTCATCGATTGCGGGTGCTGCGGGTGTGAGTCAATCAGGCATCATACCTTTCCATGAACGATCGAATCGACGACGAATCCCTGGCGCTGCGCGCGGCCGCGGTTGCGGCCGAACTCCGGGCGCACGGTCGCATCCTGGCGCTGGCCGAATCGTGCACCGGCGGCTGGATTTCCAAGGTCTGCACCGACCTGGCCGGCAGTTCGGAGTGGTTCGAGCGCGGTCTGGTGACGTACTCGAACCGGTCCAAGTCCGAGGAACTGGGTGTGCGCCAGGCCAGCATCCAGCGATTTGGCGCGGTCAGCGAGATCGTCGCCGCGGAAATGGCGCGAGGCGTGCGCGGCGCGGCACACGCCGATTTCGCGATCGCGGTGACCGGGATCGCCGGACCGGACGGCGGCACACCCGACAAGCCGGTGGGCACGGTCTGCTTCGGCTGGGTCGGGCCCGACGACGAGCCCGAGACCGAGACCTGCCTGTTCTCCGGCGATCGCGACGAGGTTCGGCGCAAAACCGTCGCGCACGCTCTGGACGGACTGCTGGCCCGCGTGTGAGCTCCCCGAGCGGCGAGAAACGTAACCCGCCGAAAGGTCGGGAAGCCAGGCGCCGGCTGTTCTTCGCGCTGTGGCCCGACTCGCCGGTCCGCAGGGCGATCGCCGATCGGCGAGCGGCGTTCGAGAGCGAACCGGGGCGCTGCGTCCCGGACCGTAACCTGCACATCACGCTGCTGTTTCTCGGCGATCAGCCGGCGGAGACCGTCGAGCCGGTGATCGAAGTGGCCGCCGGGGTTTCGGGGCCGGGATTTCCGCTCGTGCTGGACCGACTGGGCTGGTTTGCGCGCGCTCGCGTGGCCTGGCTGGGGGGGCGGGCGCCACGCTCGGGAGAAGCGCTGGTCGGCGGGCTCGAAGCGGCCGTGCGGTCGATCGGAATCGAACTGCAGCGGCGACGCTGGCATCCGCACGCGACACTGTTCCGGCGCGTCGACCGGCGCCCGCGGCTGCCGAAGGTCGAGCCGCTCGAGTGGGACGTGACGGGTTTCTCGCTGGTCGAATCGATTCCCGGTAAGCCTTATCAGGTTTTGAGAACGTGGCCGCTACAATCGGACCCGTAGCACCGACAGGCAAGCGCGATCCGGAGCGCCCGGGTAAGAGAATCGGACGAATCGGGGTAGGAAAACCGCCCGATCTCCCGTTGTCGGGTTGGCTTACCGGGGTGCTGTGAGATAATCGAATCGTGAACCAACAAGCCCAACGGCGGAGAGCATCAATCGTGGATGAGAATCGGAAAAGAGCGCTTTCGGCGGCACTGAGCCAGATCGAAAAGCAGTATGGCAAGGGCGCGATCATGCGCATGGGCGACAATCCCGGCTCGCGCAACGTGCCGGTGGTCTCGACCGGCTCGATCGGACTGGACCTGGCGCTGGGCGTGGGCGGACTGCCGCGCGGACGCGTGATCGAGATTTACGGGCCCGAATCGTCGGGCAAGACGACGTTGACGCTGCACGCCGTGGCCGAGGTCCAGAAGGCCGGCGGCACGGCCGCGTTCGTCGACGCCGAGCACGCGCTGGATCCGGCATACGCCGAAAGGCTGGGTGTCAACGTCGACGATCTGCTGGTCTCGCAGCCCGACACCGGCGAGCAGGCGCTGGAGATCACCGACATGCTGGTCCGTTCGGGTGCCGTCGACATCGTCGTCGTCGACTCGGTCGCCGCGCTCACGCCCAAGGCCGAGATCGAGGGCGAGATGGGGGATTCGCACGTCGGCCTGCAGGCCCGGCTGATGAGCCAGGCGCTCAGAAAGCTCACCGGCAACATCAAGCGCACCAACTGCATGGTGATCTTCATCAACCAGATCCGGATGAAGATCGGCGTCATGTTCGGCTCGCCCGAGACGACTACCGGCGGCAACGCGCTGAAGTTCTACTGCTCGGTCAGGCTGGACATTCGCCGGATCGGGGCGCTCAAGCGCGGCGACGAGGCGATCGGCAACGAGACCCGGGTCAAGGTCGTCAAGAACAAGATGGCGCCGCCGTTCCGCCAGGCCGTGTTCGAGATCCTCTACGGCGAGGGCATCTCGCGCGAGGGTGAACTGATCGACCTCGGCGTCGAGCACAAGATCATCAACAAGTCCGGGGCCTGGTACAGCTACGGCGACGACCGGATCGGGCAGGGCAAGGACAACGTCCGCCAGTTCCTGAAGGACAACCCGGACATGGCCGACGAGATCGAAAAGAAGGTGCGCGAGAAGCTGATGCCGGCGCCGGCAGAGTCCGGCGAGGCGCCCGAGGCCGAGAAGGCTACCGGCTGAGACGGTGCCTGGCCCCGACGAAAGGCGCCGGGCCGGGATCCGCGACGTGGCGTTGCGGCTGCTCGGGCGCCGCGAACACTCGGCGCTCGAACTTTCGACCAAGTTGCGCACCCGGGGCGGGTCCGGCGACGACGTCGAGGCCGTGATCGCCCGGTTGGCCGAGGCCGGCCTGCAGTCCGACGAACGGTTCGCCGAATCGTTCGCGCGGGCGCGCGCCGAGCGCGGCTACGGCCCGCGCCGGATCGTCGCCGAACTGGTCCAGCGCGGCGTCGAACGGCACGCGGCGGCGCACGCGATCGAGGCGCTGGAGGTCGATTTTTGTGCCATTGCAGAAGATTTCTGCCGGCGCAGGTACCGCGATGCAGCACCGCCGGAAGATGTCCGCGAGCGCGCCCGGCGCTCGCAGGCGCTCTACCGCCGCGGCTTCGAGGCCGAGCATGTGCGAGGTCTGGTCTGATGCACGGCAAGTACGCCGGCGTTTTCGACACGCTGCGTTGGGCTTGCATTGGAGATTGCCGCAACAATCCTGATGGTCGCATGCGGCGGCGCGTCGTAGATCGGGTTAGCGAAGCGTAACCCGACATCCCGGTTTTGAATCAGGCCATTACACGGTCCTTGCGCAGGCAGGACCCGGCCGGCTTTCCTGTCCGTCTAGGAAAATTCCTACAAGGTGTCAGAATTTTCTGACCCCGAATTTCCGTTTTTCCTACCTGATTTATTCCTTTTTTCGGACTCGCAAATGTGCGCGGCTTCGTAGAATCTGATTCAACTGTTGGTGGGGTGAACCGGAAGCTCCCCAGGCTTCCGGCAATTCGGCGGCACGGGCGTCTCTCTCTGCTCCCGTGCCGCTTTTTTTCCGTCAGACCGCCTCGAAAATTCCGGCCGCGCCCATGCCGGTGCCGATGCACATCGTGACCATGCCGAAGCGCTGCTGGCGCCGCCGCAGGCCGTGGATGAGCTTGGCCGACAGCACCGCACCGGTCGCGCCCAGCGGATGGCCCAGCGCGATCGCACCGCCGAGCGGGTTGACCTTGTCCGGGTCGAGCCCGACGGTTTCGATGACGGCCAGCGCCTGGGCCGCGAACGCTTCGTTGAGCTCGATCCAGTCGAGATCGTTCGTCGCGACCCCGGTCTGCTTCAATACCTTCGGAATCGCCGCGATCGGCCCGATGCCCATGATTTCCGGCGGCACGCCGGCGACCGAAAAGCCTCGGAACACGGCCAGCGGCTCCAGCCCGTACTTCTTCAACGCGCGCTCGGAGACGACGATCAGCGCGCCGGCGCCGTCGGACATCTGCGAACTGGTTCCGGCCGTGACCGTGCCGTCGGCGCGGAACACGGTCCTGAGATTGCCCAGCGCCTCGGGGGTGGTGTCGCGGCGCGGGCCCTCGTCGGTATCGATGACGGTCTCGACCTCGCGCACGGCCCCGGAGACCGGATCGGGTACGCGGCTGGTCACGGTCACCGGCCGGATCTCGGTGAATTCGCCGCCATCGATCGCGGCGATCGCCTTGCGGTGGCTTTTGTAGCCGAATTCGTCCTGGGCCTGGCGCGAGACGCCGTACTTCTCGGCGACCTTCTCGGCCGTGATGCCCATGCCGTAGGCGATCGCGATGTTGTCGTCGGCGAACACACGCGGATTCATCGCCACCTTGTGGCCCATCATCGGCACCATGGTCATCGTCTCGGTGCCGCCGGCGATGATCACGTCGGCCTCGCCGAGCCGGATCCGGTCGGCCGCCATCGCGACCGTCTGCAGCCCGGACGAGCAGAAGCGGTTGACGGTCACGCCGGGTACGTGGTCGGGAAGACCGGCCAGCAGCGCGCCGATGCGCGCGACGTTCATGCCCTGTTCGGCCTCGGGCATCGCGCAGCCGACGATCACGTCCTCGACATCGCCGGGGTCGATCGCCGGCACTTCGGCCAGCGACTCGCGGATCACGTGCGCCAGCAGGTCGTCCGGCCGGGTATTGCGGAAGCCGCCCTTGAACGCCTTGGCGACGGGGGTTCTGACGGCGGATACAATGTATGCGTTACTCATTGGTGGAGTCCTGTTCGGTGTTTTGATGTTCACAGGGGGTGAGGGGCTAGGGGTCAGGGACTGGTAATGACTTTGAGCGCTGTACTAGCCCCTGGCCCCTAGTCCCTTTCCCCTAGTTCCTCAGCGGCTTGCCCGTGTTCAACATGTGCACGATCCGCTCCTGGGTCGGCTTCATCTTCGCCAGTTCGACGAAGTGCCTGCGCTCCAGGGCGTAGATCCAGCGCTCGTCGACCGGCGTGTCGCGGTCGATCGCGCCGCCGCTGAGCGTCTCGGCGATGCGCTTGCTGATCTCGTAGTCGTGCGGACTGATGAAGTGGCCTTCGAGCATGTTGACCAGCAGCATCTCGAGCGTCGCGATGCCGACGTCGCCGGCGGCCGGGATGCTGCGGCCCGGCAGCGGCGGGCGGTAGCCGGCGGCGTTCAAGGCACCGATCTCGCCGTGCGCCGCGTACAGCAGTTCGTGCTCGTGCATGACGATGCGGTCGGCTTCGCCCAGGTAGCCCATGCTGCGCGCTTCCATCGCGCTGCCGGAGACCTGGCCCATCGCGACCTGCTTGAAGCGCTTTTCGAGCAGCGGGTACGAATCGCCGGCCTGCGTCTGGTCGTGAATCCGGAACGCCAGCGTGCCCAGGCCGCCGCCGGCGGGCAGCAGGCCGACGCCGGCCTCGACCAGGCCCATGTACGATTCAAGGTGGGCGACGATGCGGCTGGCGTGCATGGCCAGCTCCAGGCCGCCGCCCAGCGCCAGGCCCCGCACCGCAGCCACGCTGGGCACCGCGGCGTAGCGCAGCCGCAGGTTGACGTTCTGGAAGTCCTCGACGAGCTTTTCGACCTTGTCGAATTCGCCGTTGTCGACCCATTCCATCGCCGCCTTCAGGTTGGCGCCGGCCGAGAACGGGCCGTTGGGCTGCCAGATCACGATGCCGGCAAATTCGCGCTCGGCGCGGTCGATCGCATCCGACAGCCCGTCGATGACGCCGCCGTCGATGACGTTCATCTTGCTGTTGTGCGAGACGATCAGCACGTCGTCGTCCAGCGTCCATAGCCGCGCACCCGGCAGCTCGGCGACGGTAGTGCCCGATTCGGCGGTTTCGCCGATCAATCGCGGCGGCAGAAGCTGGCGTTCGAACACGGCCAGTTCCGGTCGCGCCGACGTATCGCCGGTGCCGGTGATCGAGCCCTGGTCCGAGTGCGCCGCGTCGACGCCGGCCACCCAGTCGGGCAGGGCGGTGTCGGCCAGCGCGTTGCCGGCCTTGATGTCGTTGCCGATGCGTTCGGCCACCGCGCTCCAGCCGGCGGCCTGCCAGATCTCGAACGGACCTTGCTTCCAGCCGTAGCCCCAGCGCATCGCCAGGTCGATCTCGCGGGCCGAATCGGCGATCTCGTCGAGATGAACGGCGCAGTAGTGGAACAGGTCGCGGTGAATTGCCCACAGGAATTCCAGTTCCGGCCGGCCGGACTCGGCCAGCACGGCCATCTTCTCGACCGGATCGCGGATCGCGAGCACCTTCTTCACGTCGTCGTCGAGGCTGTAGTCGGTGTCGCGGTACTCGCCGGTCCCGGGCGAGAGCACGCGGATCTGCTTGCCTTCCTTGCGAAACACGCCGGCGCCCGATTTCTGGCCCAGCGCGCCGGCGTCGATCAGCTTCCGCATCCAGTCGGGGACCTCGTAGTGCGGATGCCACGGGTCGTCCTCGAGCTTGCGCTGCATTGTCGAGATGACGTTGGCCATCGTGTCCAGCCCGACGACGTCGGCCAGCCGGAACGTGGCCGATTTGGGCCGTCCGATCGCCGGACCGGTAAGCGCGTCGACGGTATCGAAGCCCAGCCCCAGTCGTCTGGCGTGGTGCACGGTGGAAAGCATCGAAAACACGCCGACCCGGTTGGCGATGAAGTTGACCGTGTCCCGGGTGCGCACGACGCCCTTGCCAAGGCGCTGGGTCAGGAAGACCTCGAGCCGGTCCAGCACCTGCGGGTCGGTGTCGGCGTGCGGAATCAGCTCGACCAGGTGCATGTAGCGCGGCGGGTTGAAGAAATGCACGCCGCAGAAGCGGTTGCGCACGCGTTCGGGCAGCACTTCGGCCAGTTCGGTGATCGACAGCCCCGAGGTGTTGCTGGCCAGTACCGCGTCGTCCTTGAGATGCGGCGCGATCCGGTCGTACAGCGATTTCTTGATGTCCATGCGCTCGGCCACCGCCTCGATGACGAAGTCGCAGTCGGCGACCTTGTCGGCGTCGTCCTCGAAGTTGGCCGGATACAGGAAGCCGGACAGGTCCTTGTCGGCGAGCGGCGCCGGCTTGAGTTTGGCCAGCCGGGCGATCGCGTCCTTGACCAGACCGTTGCGGTCGCCGTCTTTTGCAGGCAGGTCGAACAGCCGCACGGGAATGCCGGCTGCCGCGAGGTGTGCGGCGATCTGCGCGCCCATGACGCCGGCGCCCAGTACCGCCGCTTTCTTGACGATGAATCGATTGGTGGACATGTTTAGTGGGTTCCTTATTCGTGTTAAAGGCTGTCCACAGATTGCACAGATGAACACAGATAAAACTGGTGTTTTGAACTGTCGGAAATGACCTGATGCCTGCATCCTGGCGGCAGGTGTTCGTGGATTGTCATTCAGTCTTTCAGCTATAAGCTTCTAATCTGTGCGAATCTGTGAAATCTGTGGTCCGGTTTCGCCTTTGGCTGAACTCAACTCGCCGCCTTCAACGGCGATTCGGCCTTGCCGAACTGTGCGTGCGAAAGCGCGTCGGGGTCGAACTCGTCGACCGCGATCACCTCGGCGGTCAGCCTTTGGGCCTCGACCAGCAGCCGGGCCTGTTCCTCGTTGACCAGCCCGGCGTCGATCGCCTTGCGCGCGAGTTCTTCGACATTGACCGGCGTGGGTTGCTGCTTCAGCCCGTTGACCACGGCGCGCTCGACCTCCTCGGCCGCGAGCACGGCGTCGAAGGCATCCAGCACCATCGCCGCACCGATGTCGCCGGTTGGCCGGAAGCTGCCTTCGCTCAGACGTTCCAGCGACGGGTTGCGGCCGAGCAGGATCCGCGCGACGCGCTTGCCGGTGCGGTCGTCGGCTACCGGATGGGCGCGGCCGTATGGGAAGCCGATGCGCCTGAGAACGCTGGCGGCAAACGGGGACGGGAAGTTGGCGAGCACGCCGAGCAGCGCCTCCTCGACTCGATGCAGGCTGTCGGCGACACCCCAGTCGACCAGCGGAAGATCATCTTCCGGTCGGCCCTCGTCCTCGAATCGCTTGAGTACGGCCGAGGCGATGTAGAGATGGCTGAGCGCGTCGGCCAGGCGTCCCGAGAGCCGCTCGGCGAACTTGAACCTGCCGCCCAGGATCAGCAGCGCGGTATCCGCAATCAGCGTGAAGTTCGCCGTCAGCCGGTTGATGCGCTGGTAATGGCGCGCCACCGGCCCGGCGACCGGGGCGCGGCTGATTCGGCCGCCGGTCAGACCGAGCGCGAGCGAGCGAACGCAATTCGTGATCGTGTAGCCGGCGTGGCCGAATAGCGCGCGGTCGAACTTCGCACGCGCATCGGGCGCCTGGCTCGTGGCCGCGGTCATTTCCTTCAACAGCCACGGATGACAGCGGATCGCGCCCTGGCCGAAGATGATCATCGAGCGGGTCAGGATGTTGGCGCCTTCGACCGTAATCGCGACCGGCACCGACTGGTAGATCAGCCCGAGGTAGTTGCGCGGGCCCATGATGACGGTCTTGCCGCCGTGGACGTCCATCGCGTCGGTGATGACGCGCCGGTAGGCCTCGGTCAGGTTGGCCTTGAGGATGGCCGACAGCACCGCGGGCTTCTCGCCCTGGTCGAGCGCGACCAGCGTCATCTTGTGCGCCGCTTCCATCCGGTAGGTCTCGCCGGCGATGCGTGATAGCGGTTCCTGGATGCCCTCGAAATTGCCGATCGGCTGCTTGAACTGGTAGCGCACGCGGGCGTAGGCGCCGGTGACGCGGCTGGCGAGCTTGCAGCTGGCCACGGAAAGCGACGGCAGCGAAATCGCGCGCCCGGCCGACAGGCAGTGCATCAGCATCCGCCAGCCCTGACCGACGCGTTCCTGCCCGCCGATGACCCAGTCCATCGGAACGAACACGTCGTTGCCGCGCGTCGGGCCGTTCAGAAACGGCGACCCGCCTGGAATATGGCGCTTGCCGTTGTCGACGCCGGGCGTGTCGGCCGGGATCAGCGCGCAGGTGATGCCCAGGCTCGTCTCGTCGCCGAGCAGCCCGTCGGGGTCGTATGCCTTGAACGCCAGCCCGACCAGCGTCGCGACCGGGGCCAGCGTGATGTAGCGCTTGTCCCACGACACGCGCAGGCCCAGTACTTCCTCGCCCTGGTACTCGCCCTTGCAGACGATGCCCCGGTCCGGCATCGACGCCGCATCGGAGCCGGCCAGCGGCGAGGTCAGCGCGAAGCACGGGATGTCCTCGCCCGAGGCCAGCCGCGGCAGATAATGGTTCTTCTGCTCGTCGGTGCCGAAGTGGTGCAGCAACTCGCCCGGGCCGAGCGAGTTGGGCACCATCACCGTCGTCGCCGCGGTCTGGTTGCGCGAGGCGATCTTGGTCACGACGGCGGCGTTTCCCTGGGCCGAGAAACCGAGCCCGCCGTATTCCTTCGGGATGATCATCGAGAAGAAACGGTGCTTCTTCAGGTGATCCCAGACTTCCGGCGGCAGGTCGTTGTCGTTGTAGATCTGCCATTCGTCGAGCATTTGGCACAGCTCCTCGACCGGGCCGTCGAGGAAGGCCTGCTCGTCGGCGCTGAGCGACGGCGCCGGGTGCCGCATCAGCTTTTTCCAGTCCGGTCGGCCGGAGAACAGTTCGGCGTCCCACCACGTCGTGCCCGATTCCAGCGCCTCGCGCTCGGTGTCCGACATCGCCGGCAGCACCTTGCGGAACCAGTCGAACAGCCGGTCGGTGACCAGTGCTCGCCGCAGCGGTGGAATTGCCGCGACGATCAGGGGCAGCGCGATCAGCACGGCGACGATGCCGACGGCCGGGTGCAGGCCCCGCCAGAAGGCCGCGGCTGCGACCGCGGTCGTCACGACTGCTGCCAGCCAGGCCGTTGCGGCGAAGTAGGCCAGCGCCAGCGGGATCAGAACAACCGCCAGCAGGGCGAATGTCAGGGCAGTGGTTGTCATGCGATGTTCTCCTCGGGAACGGAATGGGATGAGGCGCGCGCGACCGACTCGCGCAGCCCGGCGCAGCCGAACCGGACCAGCGCGCGCGCGGTCGTCTCGACGTCGGCGTCGCGGGTTTCGGCCATCGTGTAGGTCAGCGCGCCGATCAGGAAGTCGAGCTGCCGGCGCAGGTTGTCCGGCGGCGTGCCCAGGGCGCGGCTGACGGCGCCGGCGAACGCGCGCATCACGTGCGAGTACTGGCGCGCGATGATGCCCTGCAGGTGCGTTGCGTTCTCGGCCCAGGCGCGCATCAGCAGACGCATGAAGCGGCCGCCGTCGCCGGCCGATTCGGTGCTCATCAACAGTGCCGGATGAACGAATGCCTCGAGAATGCGCTCGAGCTCGGGCGGGTCGGATTCGGCCATGACCCGTTCGAGCTGGCGCAGGCGCTCGTCATTGAGTTGATCGAGCTTGCGCTGGAACACCGACAGGATCAGCGCGTCCTTGGAGCCGTGGTGGTAGTTGACCGCGGCCAGGTTGACGCGGGCCTCGCGGGTGATCTGCCGGAGCGTCGTCGTATGAAATCCCTGGTCGGCGAACAACCGTTCGGCCGTGTCGAGAATGCGCTGGCGGGTCGAATCCGGCATGAATCTCCTTTCGGCCGGCGCCAGTCGGGCGCCGATTGTGCGATCCGGCGAATGCATCCGGACCGCGCGCCGCCGGCGGGGGCGCGGGTCGGGATGCAACACACGAATGAAACAAAAGTTTCAAACGAGCGTTTGAATGATAGCATCGGTCGAACCGCGGGTGCAATGCCATTCGAATTGGCACGTTCGAATGGGCTGCCAGGGGCTGCCGGGGGCCGTCGGCGGGTCCGGCCGGGCGTCCGGGGGTGCTGCCCGAGCGGATTCTCGGTTTTTGAGAAGCGCCGCCGGCACAATGCATCGATGGACATGTTTGCCCCGGAGCACGAGTTCGACGCATGGTTTACGCGCGCGGTCGGCGCGCCGACGCCGATCCAGCAGCGCGCCTGGCCGGTGGTCCGGCAGGGCGGGCACGCGCTGATCGTCGCCGCGACCGGGCAGGGCAAGAGCCTGGCGGCGTGGCGGCCGCTGGTCGAGCGGATGGTCGAAGACATTCCCGAGCGCCGGGCCGGGCAGCCGGATACCCGACCAGCGACACGGGGCGTACGTGCGCTGCATATCGCGCCGCTGAAGGCGCTGGCGCGCGACATGACCCACAACCTCGCACCGCTGCTGCGTTTTGCCGGCGAGCGTCGCGGGCGGCCGCTGCAGATCGCGCTGCGCTGCGGCGACACCCCGCCGGCCGAGCGCACGCGGCAAAAGCGACGGCCGCCGGAAATCCTGTCGACGACGCCCGAATCGCTGTTCGTGCTGCTCGGCAGCCGCGGTGGCCGGGCGCTGCTTGGAGGCGTCCAGGCCGTGGTCGTCGACGAGATCCACGCGCTGGCGGCGTGCAAGCGCGGCGCGCATCTGGCATTGAGCCTGGCCCGGCTGGACCGGCTGTGCGGCCGCCCCATTCAGCGCATCGGGCTTTCGGCGACCGCGGCGCCGGGCCGCGCGCTGGCCGAATTTCTCGCCGGCGATGCCGAGTGCACGGTCGTTGACGCGGCGGCGGACGGCCGCGGCGGCCAGCGCATGGCCGATCGGCCCGCTGTCGATTTACCGGTCGTCAATCTGCCGGCCGCCGATCAACCGGCAATCGAGCTCGAGCTACCCGAGGCGCCGCTGGGCGCGTACGCCGGCACGCTGCACTGGCAGCAGATTCATGAGCGGATCGCGGATCTGGCGGGCGGGTTGCCGGATCAATGCCCATCATTCCGAAACGACGGTTCCATGCTGGTGTTTTGTCAGACCCGGGCCCAGGTCGAGCGCAGCAGCGCGGCGCTCGGCGAGCTGATCGGCGCCGATCGGGTCGGTGCGCACCACGGCAGCCTCGATACCGCCCACCGCGAGGCGATCGAGGCCCGTTTCCGCGCCGGCGAAATCAAGGTGCTGGTCTCGAGCGCGTCACTGGAGCTGGGCCTGGATCTCGGCGTGGTCGATCGCGTCTGCCAGCTCGGGGTGCCCGGCTCGGCCAACCTGCTGCGCCAGCGCGCCGGGCGCAGCGGCCACCGCCCCGGCGGCCGGCCGCGCATTCACCTGTTTGCCTTGACGCTCAACCAGCTTGTCGAGGCCGAGGCGCTGAAGTCGCTGCTGCATGCCGGCGTCGTCGAACGCACGCCGGTGCCGCGCGGAGCGCTGGATGTCGCCGCCCAGCACGTCGCGGCCATGGTCGCCGCCGAAGGGCCGCTGTCGAGCGGCGAAATCCTTGCGACGCTGCGCTGCGCCCGCCCGTACCGGGGGCTTTCCGAGGCCACGCTGGAGCGGCTGGCCGCGGCGTTGCTCGAGGCACCGGAAGGCATTCCCGAAGCGCAGCGCGCGAGGCTGCTGGAGCGCACGGCGGATGGACGCCTTGCACCCGCGCCGGATGCCGATCGGCTGGTGCTGGCCAACGCCGGCGTGATCCCGGAATTCTTCGAGTACGACGTCACGCGCGTCGACACCGGCGAGCGGGTCGGCCGGCTGGACGAGGAATTCGCGTTCGAATCCTCGCCCGGCCAGGTGCTGCAGCTCGGCCACCGTGCCTGGCGCATCCTGAGCGTGCGTACCGGCGAGGTCCGGGTCGAGCCGACCGACGAGCCGCCCGGCAACCTGCCTTTCTGGTTCGGCGAGGGGCCGGGACGCACGCCCGAGGCGGCCGCGGCGATGCTGCGGGCGATCGAGACGCGCGCGGTGCCGCCGCAGGCGCTCGCGATGCTCGACGAAAGCCGCGCCGTGCTCGGCGCGCTGCCGGGCCGCAACCGGCTCGTCGTCGAGCGTTTCCGAGACCCCGGCGGCGACCGCCACGTCGTGCTGCACACGTTCGCCGGCGCGCGCATCAACCGGGCCTGGGGGCTGGCGCTGCGCAAGCGTTTCTGCCGGCGGTTCAACTTCGAGCTGCAGGCCGCGGCGACCGACGACGGCATTCTGATCTCGCTGGGTATCACCAGCGAATTCGAGGTCGGCGACGTGACAGGATTCGTCCGCTCGCACCAGGCCGGCGACGTGCTGACCCAGGCGCTGCTCGACACGCCGCTGTTCGTGACCCGGTTCCGCTGGTGCGCCAACAACGCGCTGCTGCTGCCGCGGCGGCGCTTCGACGGTCCCCGATCCGGTTCGATTCCGGCGCAGCAAAAGCGCAGCGCGGCAGAGAACCTGATCGCGTGCGTGTTTCCCGACCAGCTCGCGTGCCTGGAAAACCTTTCCGGGCCGCGCGAAATTCCGGATCACCCGCTGGTGCACCAGGCGTTGCACGACTGCCTCAACGAGTACATGGACCTGCCCGGGCTGGTCGCGCTGCTGGAGCGCATCGAGCGGGGCCGGCTCCGCGTCCACGCGGTCGACCACGAGCGGCCGTCGCCGCTGGCCGAGGCACTGATCCACGCGCCCATCTACAGTTTTCTCGACGAGGCCGCGGCCGAAGAGCGGCGCACGCGCGCGTTCGAGGGCACGACCGGGCCGGCGCGCCGCCGCGGGACCGGCCGGCCGGCACCGGTGCCGGGACGCGACTGCCCCGCGAAACTGCGCTCGGTCGCCGGGGCGGAGCCGGGTAGTGGCAGGGGTGCGCTGCGCGCAAGCGCCGATGCGCTCGAGAAGTTGCTGGTCGAGTCCGGCTTCCTGACCGCGGCCGAGGGCGAGCGGGGTGCCGGGCTGGCGCCGCCGGTCCCGGCCGCCGGCTGGAGCCGGTGCTTCGCGCAGCTGGTGCGTGAACGGCGTGCGCTGACGGTCACGGCACCCGGTACCGGAACGCGGCTATGGGTCGCGGCCGAACGCGTCGGCTGGCTGCTGGAGCTGAACCCGGAGCTGGATTTCGGGCCGTGGCTGAGCCCGTCGCTGATCGGCGAGCCGCCGGGCGGGACGGCCGGCGCGTACGCGTGGGTGGTGGACGGCCGCCGGAGGTTCGACGGCGATGACGCCGGGCGGCGGGTGGCGGCGCTGCTCGGGGTCGGCGCGCGCGCATCGGCCGGCTGACGGAGCTTGCCGACAGGCCGGGCACGCGATTCCGTTACAATTGCGCTGATTCGAATCCCCCGGATGGACATGACCGATCAGGCCCGAGCCGCGACGATTCCGATGACCGTCAAGAGCGGCGAAAAAGTCACCAAGCCGCAGGGCTTTACCGCGATTCGCGACGGCATCAAGGCGCGCCGCGGCGAGCAGGCCGAGCCGTTCGGGCGCAAGCCCGACTGGCTGCGGGTGCGGCTGCCGTCGGCCGCGAAGGGCAGCAAGTACGAACAGGTCAAGGCCAATGTGCACAAGCACCGGCTGGCGACCGTGTGTGCTGAATCGAAATGTCCGAACGTCGGCGAGTGCTGGTCGGCCGGCACCGCGACGATCATGCTCATGGGCGACGTATGCACGCGCGCGTGCCGGTTCTGCTCGGTCGATACCGGCAACCCCAGAGGCTGGCTCGACCCGGACGAGCCTGCCAACGCGGCCGAATCGGTCCGGCTGATGGACCTGAAGTACATCGTGCTGACCTCGGTCGACCGCGACGACCTGCCCGACGGCGGCGCGCAGCACTATGCCGACTGCGTGCGCGCGATCAAGCAAGGCAACCCGGAAACGGCGGTCGAGGCGCTGACGCCGGACTTCCAGGGCCGGCGCGCGTGCATCGAGACGGTCGTCGACTCCGGTCTGGAAGTATTCGCGCAGAACGTCGAGACGGTCCGGCGACTGACGCACCCGGTGCGCGACCCCCGCGCCGGCTATGAGCAGACACTGGATGTGCTCGCGCACGCCAAGCGCCGCCGGCCGGACGTGCTGACCAAGACCAGCCTGATGCTGGGCCTGGGCGAGACCGACGAAGAAGTCGTCGAGTGCATGGACGATCTGCGAGAGATCGGCGTCGACATCGTCACGTTCGGCCAGTACCTTCGCCCGACCGTCAACCACCTGCCGGTCGAGCGATTCGTGACGCCGGAAACGTTTCGGCGCCTGCGCGAAATCGGACTCGGAAAGGGCTTCCTCGAAGTCGTCTCCGGCCCGCTGGTGCGCTCGAGCTACCGCGCCGAGCGGGTGCTCGAGAAAAACAACTGCGGTCTCGACTGACGCCGTGCCGGCCTCGGCGCCTCGGGCGCAGGTCGAGCGCCTGCGCGCGGTTCTCGAACGCGCTCGCGTCGAGCGACGTACACTCACCTACCTGGAGGCGGCCGATGCGGTGATGATCGAGCCGCCGCACCGGATCCACAAACTCGCCCGGCTGGTCGAGATCGTGCTGAAGCAGGACGTCGACGCCGGCCGGACGCCGTTGGCGGCGCTGGTCGTCAGCCGCGCCCGGGACGGACTGCCGGCGCCCGGGTTCTTCGACCGCGCCGGGCGCCTCGGGATATTCGACGGCGGCGACCCGTCAACCTTTCACCGGGCGCTGCTGAAGGAACTGTTCGACGACACCGAAGCCATCGAATGAAAAGCCGAATCCTGATGATTCTGACCGCCGCGACGATGCTTGCCGGCTGTTCGGAGAACCCAAAGTCGCCCGGACCGGCGCCGCCCGACGCGGCGCAGCGCGAGCACATCGTCTCGGCGCCGGGCGGCGAACGTAACGATCCGTACTACTGGATCCGCGACGACAGCCGCGAGAACCCGGAGGTGATCGGGCTGCTCGAGGCCGAAAACGCATACACCCGGGCGAAGCTGGAGGACTCGCAGGCCTTGATCGAACGTCTCGCCGGCGAAATGCGGGCGCGCGTGCCCGACGAGCAGAGCGAAGCGCCGTATCTCGACGACGGCTACTGGTATTACAAACGCTACATTCCCGGCGGCGAATACGCGATCCATGCCCGGCGCGAAGGGTCGATGGATGCCGAAGAGGAAGTGCTGGTCGACGGCAACGAACTGGCCGAGGGGCAGGTATTCTTCCGGATCGGCGGCCGGGACGTCAGCCCCGACGGGACGCGGCTGGTCTGGCTGCAGGATGTCGTTGGCCGGCGCCAGTTCCGGATGTTCGTCAAGGACCTCGAGACCGGCGAGGTCATCGACACCGGCCGCAGCGGGGTTTCGTCGGCCTCGTGGGCGGCCGACGGCAACAGCGTCTTCTACGTAGAGAACGATCCGGAGACGCTGCGCTCGTTTTGCGTCCGGCGCTACGTTCCCGGCCGGGAGGGGCCCGACGAGACGCTCTACGAGGAGACCGACGCGGCGTTTTACACGTCGGTGGGCCGGACCCGGTCGGACCGCTACAACTACATTTATCTGCAGTCGACCGATACGACCGAAATGCGCGTCATCGACAGCGCCGACCCGGCCGCCGGATTCGAGGTCTTCCTGCCGCGCGAGGAAGGTCACGAATATTCGGCCGACCATGCCGGCGGGCGCTGGGTCATCCGGACCAACTGGCAGGCGCCGAACTTCCGGATCATGTCGGTGGCCGGCGACCGCTACGACGATCGCAGCAAGTGGCGCGACGTGGTCGCCCACCGCGACGACGTGTTCATCCACGAGTTCGATCCGTTCGTCGACCATCTCGCCGTTGCCGAGCGCGCCGGCGGCCTGCGACGGCTGCGGGTGGTCGAATACGCCAGCGGTGAATCCACCGTCATCGAGTTCGACGAACCGGTCTACGTTGCCCAGCTCGGCCGCAACCCGGAGCCCGACACCGGCACGCTGCAATTCGCCTACACGTCGATGACCACGCCCCGGCAGACCTGGAATCTGGACATGCGCACCGGCGAGCGCCGGATGATCCACCAGCTCGAAGTGCCGGGCGGCTTCGACCCGGCCGATTACGTGACCTGGCGGGTCTGGGCCGAGGCGCGCGACGGCACCCGCATCCCGGTATCGCTGGTCCGGCACCGCGACACGCCGCTGGACGGCACTGCGCCGCTGTACCAGTACGGCTACGGTTCCTACGGCGCTTCGATGGAACCGGCGTTTTCGAGCACCCGGCTGAGCCTGCTCGACCGCGGGTTCGTCTACGCGATCGCGCACGTACGCGGCGGTCAGGAAATGGGGCGCGACTGGTACGAGCAGGGCCGGCTGAACCGGAAGATCAACACCTTCACCGACTTCATCGACGTCACCGGCTGGCTGGTCGGGCAGGGCATCGTCGACGGCGATCGGGTGTTCGCGATGGGCGGCAGCGCCGGCGGACTGCTGATGGGGGCGGTGGCCAACATGGCGCCGGAGAAGTATGCCGGCATCGTCGCGCACGTGCCGTTCGTCGACGTCGTCACGACGATGCTCGACGAGTCGATCCCGCTGACGACCAACGAGTTCGACGAATGGGGCGACCCGAAGAACCCGGAAGCCTACGAGTACATGCTGAAATACTCGCCCTACGACAACGTCGCCCGGCACGACTACCCGGCCATGCTGGTTACCACCGGGCTGTGGGATTCGCAGGTCCAGTACTGGGAGCCGGTCAAGTGGGTGGCTCGGCTGCGCGATCTCAAGACCGACGCCAACCCGCTGCTGCTGCACGTCAACATGGGGGCCGGGCATGGCGGCCAGTCGGGCCGGTTTCGCCGGCTCGGGCAGACCGCGATGGAGTACGCGTTCGTGCTCGATCAAGCCGGGCTCGCCGACAAGTGGGCCACGCGGATAGTTCGGTGACACTCAGCCGGCGCACAAGTGTCGTGGGCAAGGCGCGCGAGCGCAGGACTGGCCGTAGCCAATTCAAGCGAGCGGAACGCAGCCCACGGCGCTTGTGCGGCGGCCCTTCGGGAGCCACTGTGCCGGCGCGACTCGGCGTTGCGTTTCTTGGCAAGGGAGCGGCCATTCCCTGCGAAACGCGCCTTGATTCGCACCGGCACAGCGGCTCTGAGCGTTACCGAACTATCCGCGTGGCCCACTAGGTCCGGGCGATGCGCTGGCTGCGGCTGAAGGTCCTGAAGGGCTCCCGGCAACACCGGCACCGGATTCGGGACTGGATCGAGGCGCACCCGCGGCTGGCGAAGATTCTCGAGCGCGGCGGCTGCCTGCACATCGACGAGACGACGCTCGCGCGCGGTATTGCGGTCGGCCTGTTCATCGGCATGACCCCGACGGTCGGCGTGCAGACGATGCTGATGATCGCCGCGTCGTTCGCTTTTCGTGCCAACTTCTTTGCCGCGTTCGTCGTCTCCAACATCAGCAACCCGTTCACGATGGCGCCGCTGTATTACGGCTGGAACCGGCTCGGCAACTACCTCATCGAGCACCTGTCGATCGAGCCGGTAGTGCTCAACGGCCTGGGTGAGGAAGTTGCCTTCGAAACGCTGGCAATGTTCGTCGGCAGCCTGGTGACGGCCGTTCCCGTCGCGGCCGCCGGCCATTTCCTGTTCCTGTGGCTGTGGCGCAGGCTGGGGCTGCACCTGCCGATCCGCCGGGGCGACGGGAACCGGGTGCCCGCCGGGCGGGACGATACGGCTCAATAGTCGGGCAGGCCGCTCGAGCGCGTGTGCGGTTCGGGCATCTTCAGTGTCGCGATCGACTCCGGGTTGTGGATCGCGTGGCCCTGCAGGAAATCGATCCCGATCTGTTTCAGGCGCAGGATCAGTTCGATCGACTCCACCGACTCGGCAATCGTGCGCTTGCCGGCGATCCGGGCGATCTCGTGGATCGAGCGGACCATGGCGTGGTCCAGCTCGCTGTGCGCCAGTTCGCGCACGAAGCTGCCGTCGATCTTGACCAGGTCGACCGGAAGCTGCTTGAGATAGTCGAAGGTCGACAGCCCCTTGCCGAAATCGTCCAGCGCGATCCCGCAGCCCAGGTCGCGCAGCACGGAAAAGAACATGCGCGCCTGGTCCAGGCTCTGGATCGCGGCCGATTCGGTGATCTCGAAGCACAGTCTCGACGGGTCGAGACCGCTTTCCGAGATCGTCCGGACGAGATCGGGCAGTACGGTTTCGCAATCCACCGACTGCCCGGACAGGTTGATGTGCCAGGTGCGAATCCGGGGCAGGCTCGGCGAGAAGCGGGTGATGCTCTCGAGGGCGTGCTCGACGACCCACTTGTCGAGCTTGCGCGCCACGTGAAAGCGTTCGGCGGCCTCGACGAAATTTTCGGCAGTATGCAGCCTTCCGTCGGAGTCTTCGAGGCGCACCAGCAGTTCGCAGTGCCACTCGTTGCCGGTCACCGGTTCGATCAGCTGGGCGTGAAAGCGCAGCCGGCCGGAAGAGAGCGCTTCGTTGACCCGATTCACCCACGCCATCTCTTCCTGGTGCCTGGATGCGCCGCCGCGCGTGCCGGCATGCACGCAGACCTGGTTGCGGCCGGCCTCCTTGGCCTCGTAGCAGGCCAGGTCGGCCTGCTGCATCAGGCGCGCGCCGTCGTACGTGGCGCCGTCGATCGCGACGATGCCGATGCTGGCGGAGATGTTGATCGGCCGTTCCTCCCAGGTAAAGCGGAACTGCGCGATCGTGTCCCTGAGCCGGTCGGCGACGGCCTTCGCCGTATCGATGCTGCAGTCCTTGAGAATGAGCCCGAATTCGTCGCCGTCGAGGCGCGCCAGCAGATCCTCGTCGCGCAGGCACTGCCGGATGCAGTCGGCCAGCCGCACCAGCAACGCATCGCCGGCGAGGTGGCCGAAGGTGTCGTTGACGAGCTTGAACTGGTCCAGGTCGATCAGCCCCAGTGCATGGCGGGCCGTGCCGTCGTCGGCAGCCGCCTGCAGGACCTGGCTGAGCGAGCGTTCGAACTCGCGCCGGTTGGCCAGGCCGGTGAGCTGGTCGTGCGCGGCCTGGTAGGCGAGTTGCGCGGCCAGCTGGCGGGCCTCGGAAACGTCCTCGACCACGGCGATGCAGAATTCGTTGCCGCGGTTCGATATCGACAGCGGCGAGACCGAAAGCTTGCCCCAGACCCGCTCACCGTCGGGCCGCACGTAGCGGCTCTCCTGGTCGACCGTCGACCGGGCCGGACCGGAATTCTCGGCGATGAGGCTTTGCAGCGCACCGCGGTCCCGGGCATCGCAGAAGTGCGCGAGCGAATGGCCGATCAGTTCGCTCTCGTCGCGATCGAGAAATCGGCCCAGCGCATCGTTCGAATCGACCATGGTCCCGTCGCGGGCCAGCAGCGCGATTCCGACCGGGGCACGTTCGAACGTGTGCCAGAAGCGGTGCCGCGAAGCGTGCATTCCCCGGACGGCCCATACGAACACGAGAATCACCGCACCGCCGATGACGAGAGCCGAGATCAGGCTGCTCCAGGCGGCCGTGCGTGTCAGCCAGCGGCCGCCCCGGCCGACGAGTTCCGAAAATTCGTCGGCGCGCTCGGACAGCGCCTCGTCGATCAGCACGAGTTCGGAGCGGATCGATTCGATCTGTCCCGGTGGCGGCTGTCCGGTCGCCCAGACCCGCTCGAGCTCGTCGGCCAGCTGCGCGAGCCGGCGGATCCAGGCATCGGTCGCGCGCCAGGTCTCGATGGCATCGGAAAAATACGGAAAATCCCGGAAATATCGCAACAGGCGGACCATGCGCGCGGTATCGGCCGGATGGATACCGGCTGCTTCCATCAGTTCGCCGCCACGTTCGAAATCGGGCTCGGGCTGGAGCATCAGGGCGCGTCCGCGCATTGCGTTGAACGGCAATTGGAGATTTTCCCGGGCGTTGGCGAGATGGCCGGGGTCTCCGCTGCCGGCATACCGGTAGAGATCGAACATGATCGACTGCTTGGCGCGCGACCACCGGCTCTCGCCGGCCACATAGGCCCGACCCGCCGAGAGCACATCCAGAATGACGAACGCCATGGCGATCGACAGCGCGAGCAGCGCCAGCATGGCCAGCACGAACGGCACCGCGCGGAAGACCTGCCGGCGCTCGGCACGGCGCTGCGACGAACGCCGGTTCATCGACGATAAAGGAATCGATCAGGAGCGGAATCGGGCATGTCTTTCCCCCCTTGGTTGTGTTCGTTGCTCGCTTCGTCCCGACCGGCCGCCCGCAGAGGCAGCCAGATCCGGGCCGTGCCGGGGTTATCCGGCTCCAGCGCGACCCGGAACCCCAGGCTGCGCGCGAGCGCAAGCATACGCTCGTTTTCGATCATGACGACCCCGTAGATCGTATCCAGGCGCTTCTTCCGGCACCACTCGATGAGCCGGCGCATCAGCAGGGTTCCGAGGCCGAAGCCGCTGATTTCGCGCCCGACGACGATTGCGAATTCGGCCCGAGCGCCGGTGTCGTCGATGGTTGCCCGGGCCACGGCGCCGATCAGCGCCTGTTCCGGCGGAAGCGCCTCGACGATGACCAGCGCGAACGCCCGGTTACGGTCGATGTGGCTCAGTGACCGCGCGTAGTCGGGCGTCAACTCGTTGATCGGATGCAAAAATCTAAATCGAATCTCCTCGGGAGTCAAATAGCCGAAGCTGCGGCGCAGCACCGGGGCGTCGCGCGGCTCGATCCGCCGCATGACAAGAAGGCGGCCGTTGTCCAGTTCCAGCGCCTCGCACCACGGGCGCCCCAGCCGGATCCGTGTGAAGCGCGCCCGTCGCGGCGGTCTTTTGCACGGCGCGTTGCCCGATACACCAGGTATCCCCATCACGCTATCATGCCACGGAACCCGTTTCACGCGACGAAAGCCCCGGCCCACCGCGATGCTCGCAGAACCGGAAATCCTGACCGAGAGCGAACGGCGCCTGGTCGAACAGGCGGTCTCGGTACCCGGCGACGGCGCGGGTCCGCGTCCGGTGGTGCAGCAGCGGCTGCGCAATCTGATCGCGAAATACCGCGACGAACTCAAGCGGTGCCGGCTGGCCGAGCGCAGCGGGTTGGCGACCGGCGACCGGGCGACCATCGAGGCGAAACTGGCCTTGTTCGAGCGCGCGCTGGCCGCCGCCCGCCGCTGATCGGGCCCTGGCGGCGCTTATTCGGGCGTTCCGGCCGCGGCGGTCGGGCTCGCCGGTGCCGTCCGCGCCAGGGCGGGGGACTCGAAGGCCAGATCCCAGAAGAACCGGTCAAGCGCGCTGACGGCGCGTGTCTCGGCATTGGCGAGGATCACGATCCCCAGGTCCAGTTCGTGCGACAGCGCGATCTCGGCGCGGTAACCGGCCACCCAGCCCCCGTGCAGCGCGAGCTCGTGCCGGCCAATTTCGTAGACGCGCCAGCCGAGGCCGTAATGCGCATTCGTGATGATGTCGCGCCAGTGGCGGTTGGCCATCTCGTTGCGCGTCCGGATGCGCGGCCGCGTCACCTCGGCGATGACATCCGGCGGAATCACGTCGGGCCGGTGGCCGAGCATTGCAATGGCCCACTGCGCCATGTCGACGATGCCGGCGTTGATGCCGGCGGCTGACGGAACCTGGTAGTAGGTCGTTCGCGGACGGACGTGGCGCCAGCCGCTGCGCGTTTTCAGGTGCGGCTCGGCACGGTTGTCGTTGGCGACGAAGGGCTGGTAGCCGATCGACGCGCCGACGATGCCGAGCGGGGTGAAGATCCGTTCCTGCATGACCTGCGCCCAGGGGTGCCTGGCCGTTTCGGCCACGACATCCTCGATCAGGCTGAAGATGTTGTTCTGGTAGCTGTAGCACGCGCCGGGCGCGCACAGCGGCTCCAGCGACCGGAAACGCGGCAGGATCTCCTCGCGCGGCAGACCGGCCTCGATCAGGTTGTCGTAGGCGTTGCGCACGAAGCCGGAGCGCTGACCGAGCACGTCTTCGACGGTCAACTTGCGCGGCTGGGTAGGTTTAAGCGTGAACGTCGGCGAGAATGCGGCGACCGGCTGATCGAGCTCGAAGCGGCCCTCGGCGGCCAGCATCGCGGCGAGCACGCCGGAGAAGCCTTTCGAAACGGATGCGATGCGAAAAACAGTCGAACTGTCGACGGCGCGGGTGCCGGCCTGCTCGGTCGAACCGTAGGTGCCCAGGCCCAGCAGCTGGCCGCGGTGGACGATCGCGTAGGCCGCGCCCGGAACGCCCGCCTCCCCGAGTTCGGTCCGGAATCGCGCGTCGAACGCATCGACGAGTTCCCGGCCGGCCGGCGCGGCGTGGGTCGCCGCGGCGACCGCCAGGCCGAGCACCGCTGCCGTCATCCGGACAATCGCGTTCATAGTCGGCGCAGCCGTTCGGCCGCCCGGTCCAGCGTTTCGTCGTCCTTGGCGAAACAGAACCGCAGGATTCGCTGGTCGCGTCCGTCGGCGTGAAACACCGAGACCGGAATCGCGCCGACGCCGACCTCGCGCGTCAGCCATTCGGCCATTTCAGTGTCGGGCCGGCCGTCGATTGCGCGATAACCGAGCAACTGGAAGTAGGTGCCCTGGCACGGCAGGATTTCCCAGCGCGAGCCCTCCAGCGCGCGCCTGAAATGGTCGCGCTTGTGCTGGTAGAACGCCGGCAGTTCGAGGTGGAAAGCCGGGTTCTCCATGAACGACGCGATTGCATGCTGCATGGGCGTCGAGATTGCGAACGTGACGTATTGATGAACCTTGCGAAATTCCGCCGTCATCCCGGCCGGGGCGATGCAGTAACCGATCTTCCAGCCTGTCGTATGGTAGGTCTTGCCGAACGACGAGACGACGAAACTGCGCGCGCGCAGAAACTCGTTCCGCAACAGGCTCTGGTGCTCGATCCCGTCGAAAATGATGTGCTCGTAGACCTCGTCGGAGAGTACGTATGCGTCGCTGCGTCCGATCGCATCGGCCATCCGCTCCAGATCGTCCGCCGACAGTGCGGCGCCGGTCGGATTGTGCGGACTGTTGAGCACGATCAGCCGCGTCTTCGGCCCGATTGCCCCGGCCAGCTCGTCGAAATCGATCCGGTAGTCGGGCGCCTCGAGCGATAAATGGATGCAGCGGCCGCCGGCCAGCTCCACCGCCGGTTCGTAGCTGTCGTAGGCGGGATCGAACACGATGACCTCGTCGCCCGGCCGGACGACGGTCTGGATCGCGACGAACAGTGCCTCGGTCGCACCGGAAGTGATCGTGATTTCGCCGTCGACGTCGACCCGCGCGCCGTACAGACCGGCGACCTTGTCGGCGATGCGCTCGCGCAACGCCGGCAGGCCCGGCATCGGCGCGTACTGGTTGTGCCCGGCCGCCATCGCCTCGGCCGCGAGTTCGCGCAGTCGCCGCGGGCACTGGAAATCGGGGAAACCCTGCGACAGGTTGACCGCACCGTGCTTCGCGGCCATCTGCGACATCACGGCGAAAATCGTGGTCTTCACGCCCGGCAGCTTCGACTGTTCGGCCAGGCGGTGGCTCGGATCCATACGGCCTCCGGGTTGATCGATTGGAGATGCGGGAACCGGGTCCCCTCATTCGAAAGCGCATTATAGCGAGCACGTCCGCACGTGCCACAATGGCGTCATGATTGTCCAGGTCCGTCGCGTGCTCCGGATCGCCGTCGCCGGCGTCCTGCTTTCGCTGAACACGCTCGCCCATGTCGCGCCGCTGATGGGCGTGGCGCTGCTCAAGGCCGTGTTCCGGCTGCCGCGCGCCCG
>JAVVDX010000008.1:47442-53947 GCA_032251475.1 Wenzhouxiangellaceae bacterium
CGCCGCTGATGGGCGTGGCGCTGCTCAAGGCCGTGTTCCGGCTGCCGCGCGCCCGGCGCGTATTCGACCGCTGGCTGATCCGGATCGCCGAGAGCTGGATCGGCTTCAACAGCTGGATGTTCGACCGCCTGACCTCGACCCGGCTGATCGTCGAAGGCCTGCCCGAGGCCGACCCCCAGGGGCACATGCTCGTGATCTGCAACCACCAGAGCTGGGTCGACATCCCGGTGCTTCAGAAGCTGTTCAACCGGCGGCTGCCGCTGCTGCGCTTCTTCCTGAAGAGCCGGTTGATCTGGGTGCCGCTTCTGGGTCTGGCCTGGTGGGCGCTGGATTTCCCGTTCATGAAGCGGTATTCGAAACAGACGCTCGCCCGCCGGCCCGAGCTGGCCGGGCGCGACATCGAAACCACGCGCCGGGCGTGCCGCAAGTTCCGCGCCATCCCGGTGGCGGTGATGAACTTCGTCGAGGGGACACGCTTCACGCCGGCCCGGCACGTTGCGCAGGATTCACCTTACCGCCACCTGCTCAGACCGCGCAGCGGCGGCATCGCGTTCGTGCTCGACGCGATGGGCGAGACGCTCGAGACGATCGTCGACGTGACCGTCGCCTATCCGGGCTTTGATGAGCGCAGGCCCGAACTGCTCGACCTGTTCGCCGACCGGATCTCCGAGATTCGGGTCTCGATCCGGACGTTTCCGGTTCCCGGGTTCGTCCGGGCTCTCGATTACGAGAACAGCCCGGACGACCGGCATCGTTTCCAGCAGTGGCTCAATGAACTCTGGGCCGAAAAGGACTGCGAGATGAAGCGATTGCTCGAGCGCGCGTGATCGCAAATCGGGTAGGCTGCACCGGTTTCTGCAATCAGGAGGCAGTCATGTTCCGACGCTTGATCAATCTTGCGGCCGCGGTGGGTGCGCTCGCCGCGCTCGCGCTGGGCCCGGCCGGCAGTTTCGGACAGGAGGCAGAAGAACCCGCCGATGCCGAAACGGTGTTCTCCGGCCTGAAGGTGCGCGATCTCGGCCCTGCGGTGACGTCCGGGCGAATCAGCGATTTCGAGATGCACCCGGACGGCTGGCACGTGTTCTACGCCGCGGTCGCCTCGGGCGGGATCTGGAAGACCGAAAACGGCGGCATCACGTGGCAACCGGTGTTCGACGACCAGGGCTCGTACGCGGTCGGCGTGGTCGAGCTCGATCCGGCCAACCCCGACACGGTCTGGGCCGGCACCGGCGAGGACAATGCGCAGCGCTCGGTCGGCTTCGGCGACGGTGTCTACCGGTCGCTGGACGGCGGACGTTCGTGGACGAACATGGGCCTGAAGGATTCGGGCCATATCGGCTCGATCAAGATCGACCCGCGCGATTCGAACGTGATCTTCGTGGCCGCGCATGGTCCGCTGTGGAGCGCCGGCGGCGACCGGGGCGTCTACAAGACCACCGATGGTGGCCGGAACTGGGAACGGGTGCTTGAAATCGACGAGCATACCGGCGTCAACGAGGTGCTGATGCACCCCGAAAACCCGGACCTGTTGCTGGCCGCGAGCTGGCAGCGCCGGCGCCACGTCTGGACGCTGATCGACGGCGGCCCCGGCAGCGGCGTGCACCGGTCCGCCGACGGCGGCGAGACCTGGACCGAAATCACCGCCGGCTTGCCGGACGAGGTCATGGGTCGGATCGGCATTGCGTTAGCGCCGTCCCGGCCCGACGTCGTCTACGCGATCATCGAGGCCGAAGGCGAGGGTGCGGGCTTCTACCGTTCGACCGACTTCGGCGTGAGCTGGGAGAAGCGTTCCGACTACGTCTCGGGCAGCCCGCAGTACTACAACGAGCTGGTCGTCGACCCGGTGGACCCGGACCGCGTCTACTCGATGGACACGTTCCTGCAGGTCTCCGAGGACGGTGGCAAGAACTGGAACCGGGTCGGCATCGAACACAAGCACGTCGACGAGCACGCGCTGTGGATCGACCCGGCCAACACCGACCACCTCGTTACCGGCAACGACGGCGGCATCTACGAGTCGTGGGATCGCGGCGACAACTGGCGCCACGTGCGCAACCTGCCGATCACCCAGTTCTACCGTGCCACGCCCGACAACGCCGAGCCGTTCTACAACGTCTACGGCGGGACCCAGGACAACTCCAGCCTCGGCGCGCCGTCGAGGACGACGAACAACTACGGCATCGCCAACCACGACTGGGTGATCACGCTCGGCGGCGACGGTTTCGAGACCCAGATCGACCCGACCAATCCCGATACCGTCTATTCGCAACTGCAGTACGGCATGCTCGCGCGCTTCGACCGCCGAAGCCACGAGCGTGTGCTCGTCACGCCGATGCCCGGCGCGGACGAGAACAACTACAAGTGGAACTGGAACTCGGCCTTCATCCTCAGTCCGCATGACCCGAAGCGGCTCTATTTCGCTGCCGAAAAGATCTTTCGCTCGGACGACGGCGGCAACTCGTGGCGCGATTTCAGCCCCGACCTGACGCGCCAGCTCGATCGCAACCGGCTCGAGGTCATGGGACGCGTCTGGAGCGTCGATGCGGTGGCCAAGAACGACTCGACGTCGATGTACGGCTCGATCATATCGCTGGCCGAAAGCCCGTTGGAAGAGGGCTTGATCTATGCCGGCACCGACGACGGCCTGATCCAGGTCACCGGGAACGACGGCGCCGACTGGCGCCGCCACGACACCTTCGGCGACGTGCCCGAGATGACGTATGTCAGCGACGTCGAGGCCTCGCTGCACGATGTCGACACGGTGTTCGCGACCTTCGACAACCACAAGCGCGGCGACTACAAACCGTACGTGATGAAGAGCACCGACCGCGGCCGGCGCTGGCGGTCGATTGCCGGCGACCTGCCCGAACGCGGGCCGGTGCACACCATCGTCCAGGACCACGTCGATCCGGACCTGCTGTTCATCGGCACCGAGTTCGGCGTCTGGTTTACGCAGGACGGCGGCGAGCACTGGCACGAGCTTACCGGCAACATGCCGACGATTGCCGTGCGCGACCTCGAAATCCAGCGCCGCGAGAACGACCTGGTGATCGCCACGTTCGGGCGCGGCATCCGGATTCTCGACGACTACCGGGCGCTGCGAACCGGCGCGGCCGAGCTGGCCGGCCGGGAGGCGACGCTGTTCCCGATACGCGATCCGTGGCTGTACGTCGAGGACGACGTCTGGGTCTACGGGCCCAAGGGCGCGCAGGGCGTGACCTACTTCACCGCCGACAATCCGCCGTTCGGGGCGGTCTTCACCTATTACCTGTCCGAGGGCTACAAGTCGCTTCGCGACCAGCGGCTGGAAAAGGAGAGTGAACGGCGCGAGGCGGATCATGACAACCCGTACCCCACCTGGGACCGGCTGCGCGAGGAAGCGCGCGAGGATGCCCCGGCCGTGATCTTCGAGATCACCGATGCCGACGGCCGGGTCGTGCGCCGGATCGAGGGCGCGACCGCCAAGGGGTTGCACCGCGTCGCCTGGGATCTCCGCCGGCCGGCGCCCGATCCCGTCGATCTCTCCGAGCCGGGGTTCCGGCCGCCGTGGGAGAGCGCTCCCAGCGGCCCGCTGGTCGGAGCCGGAACCTACCGGGTGCAGATGCTCAAGCGGGTGCATGCGGAGACCAGCGCGCTGACCGAGCCGAAGGAATTCACCGTGCGTGAACTTGAGCGCGGCCAGTTCCGGCCCGACTCGCTGCAGGCGCACGCCGAGGCGATGCGCGAGGCAGCCGATCTCAGCCGGGCGGTGCAGGGGGCCGGCGAGGCGCTGGACGAACTGGAGAAACGGGTCGAGCACCTGAAGGTCGCGTTGCGCGACACGCCTGATTCGAGCCCGGAACAACGCCGCCGGCTGGATGTCATCGAGGGCAACCTCGACGGCCTGGCGGTGCTGCTGAACGGCGATTCGGTCAAGGCCGAGGCCAACGAACCGCGGCCGATGGCGCTGTCCGAGCGCGTCGGCATGTTTTCCTGGGCGCACTGGAACGCGCTGGCAGCGATCACCGACAACCAGCAACGCTCGCTGGCGATCGCGCGCCGGCAGTTTGGCGAAGTCCAGGCCGGTCTGGAAGACGCTGACAAGAGCCTGACCGCGCTCGAAAGCGAACTGGCCGGTGAGGCCCCGTGGACGCCGGGACGGATTCCGCGGCTGGAGAACTGAGCTGCAGGGCGCCGGGCGCGCGCAGCCGCGCGCCCGGCTGGCCCGGCAGATGGGCTCTCAGCAGGCCTCGTCGATCATCCGGATCGTGGCCTGTTCGACCTCGTCGGCGACCTGCTCGAGTTCCGGCTTGTCCGACAGCATGGCCAGCAGGTCCCGCGGCCGGATCATGCCGATCCTGGTCGCACCCTTCTCGGTGTAGACCGAGATCCGGCACGGCAGCGCCATGTTGATCTTCATGTCGGCGGCCAGCACCTTCGCGGCCTGTCCCGGGTTGCAGACCTCGAATACCTTGCACTGCTCATCGAACGCCTGACCCTTGCTGCGCAGCTTTTCGCCCAGGTCGTGGACCCCCAACACGCTGAAGTCGTGCTCGGCGACGGCCTTTTCCAGCCGATCGCAGGCGTCTTCGAAGTTGTGATTCGATTGCTTTACGTAGTACATGGCTCGTCTTCGTCTGGATGATTGCCCATCATATCAGGCATAGCTAATGTATTTCAGGAACCCCGGCGCCGGCAATCGGCGCCGGGGTTCGGCCGGTCATTCGCCAATTCATTCGACAATGCTTCCGGTCTCGATGCGTTTCTCGTACATCTGCTCGAGTTCGTAGAGATCCAGCATCAATTCGAAGAAGCCGTGCCAGTGCGCGTAGTCCGGGGCCCCGTGGGTCGCGCCCATGCGTGCGCGGCGGCCCTCGTGGTGCCACAGGAAGTAGTACTTGACCTGGAACTCGTCGGTCCAGGCGTTTTCCTTCAGCAGTCCTTTTTCGCGCAGATCGTCGAGCATTTTCGTCGCCGGTTCGTAGTAGGCGGTGTTGTAGAGCTTCACGGCCTTGTCGGCCTGGGCGAAGAAGCCGTCGGTATGCGTGACGCTGTGGCACGCCTCGCAGACCAGCGTCATCTTGAGGCGGCCCTTTTCGCCGTCGCCGTGGATCGGGCTCAGGACATCGTCGGAATCGCGCACCGACGATTTGGGCGCCCACTGCACCCAGTGCAGGCGCTCGGTGACGTTGTGCGTGGCCTCGACATCGCCGATCTGGCTCATGTGGCAGGTCGCGCAGGTCGGGGCGCGGTAGTCCTCGCCGGGTTGCCATTCGCCGGTGGCGCCGTCGAAGTTCCACGTGTGGCCCTCGGTCCGGTAGATGTGACCGTGCTTGCTGTTTTCGTAGATCTCGATGTTCGGGTGATCCGGTCCGAGGTGGCACGAAGCGCACGCGTACGGCTTGCGCGCCTCGGAGTTGGCGAAGGCGTGGCGCGTGTGGCAGACGCCGCAACTGCCGGTGCTGCCGTCTGGATAGACGTTGCCGATGCCCGAGTTCGGCCAGGTTTCCGGCGTCGGAACGCCGTTGTCGCCGAGCTTGATCTCGGTGCCATGACACTGCATGCACCCGGTCTCGTTCGGCGCAGCGCCGAATTCGGGGTGCTCGCGGCCTTCGTGAATCGCGGTCAGCGCGTGCAGGCTGCCTTTCGGGATCTGCTGCCGGTAGGCGCGGAAGTGGCCGCTGGCGTTGAACTGTTCGACCTGCTCTTCATGGCATTCGGCGCAGACCGTCGGGGGGACCAGCAGCGAGACGGGATGCCCGCGGTGCTCCACCCCCATCGGCGAGTCGGCCTCGACGACGTGACAGTCCCAGCACGAAACGCCCTCGGCGGCGTGGCGGCTGCTGCGCCAGTCGGCGACCATGGCGGGCTGGTTGCGCTCGTGGCAATCGATGCACCGTTCCTGTTCCTTCGTGTAGTCCTGCGACGCGACAGGTCCGGCCAGGAGCATGACAAGAAGCGCCGAAGCGCATGCTGGGATCGTTCGGTGGTTGGTCATCGGTTTCTCCCCGTGTGATGCCAATCACATTGTACGCCGCTAAATTAGCGGGAGACGAAATGAGGAGAAATTTTTGCGCCCGGGGCGGAGCCGATCAGGAAAAGAGCCCGCCGGGGGCGGGCTCGGGGAAGACCGTGACGCGCGCGGCTCAGGCGGCCTGGCGCCCGCTGTCGGCCGGGTCGCGGCCGGCGAGCTGGCGCAGCACGTAGTGCAGAATGCCGCCGTGCTTGTAGTACTGCACTTCCTTGGGCGTGTCCAGGCGCACCCGCACCTTGAACCGGGTGTCCTCGCCGTTGCCGTCGGTGGCGATCACGGTCGCCTCGGTCGAGTTGCCGACGTCGAGATCCTCGATGGCGAATTCCTCGAAACCGGTCAGGCCGAGACTCTCGCGCGTCTCGCCGTCGGCGAACGTCAGCGGCAGCACGCCCATGCCGACCAGATTGGACCGGTGGATGCGCTCGAACGACTCGGCGATCACGGCCTTGACGCCGAGCAGCAGCGTGCCCTTGGCCGCCCAGTCGCGCGACG
>JAVVDX010000009.1:0-42122 GCA_032251475.1 Wenzhouxiangellaceae bacterium
CGGCCATGTAGCACAACGCGAAATCGAAGCCGCCGAACGGGTTGTTGGGCAGCTGGGTCCACGGTCCGTTATAAGTCGGAAATTGGGCGATTTGAGCCGCACCTGCCGGTTGCAGCCCCGGAAACCGGCCGGACGCCGGCCCGGCGTGGCCGCCCGGCATCGCGGCCAGGTTTCCCAACGGCATCAACAGCCCGGTGGACGCGACGCCCAAACCGGTCGCGCCGATACCCATGGACGTCATGAACTCGCGGCGGTCCATGCCGCCGCCCTCTGGCTTGTTTCTCTTCATAACACTCAGCCTCGCTTTTTTCTATTCCGGGCCGGCACGTGGCGCCGGCCGTGAGGCCCCTTTTGCACCGTGACCCCGGAACTCCACCCGCATGCGCCCCCCTTGAGCTCCCCGCCAGCTCCGTGGGTCCTTCGTGACTCGGATGAATCACATTTCTGAAGCATTTGCTCTATAATGATGACGCGGTTATACCAGACTGGAAAGCGCTGCGTCAAATCGGGGTCGCGGGAACCGGCCGGCACCGGCCGAGCGCGTCAGCGACGGGCCATCGGAGATTGGACATGCCATTCAGTGGAGTCACCCATACCTACACGCCGGAACAGGGCGAAAAGAGCCTCGACCTGCGCCGGAAGATCCGCCAGTTCCTCGAACATGAGGGCCTCTCGCGCAGCGGCGTTCAGGAATTGCTGTCGAACCGGCCGTTGACGGCCGAGGCCGATCGCCGGGCGCTGCAGGGCCTGGTCACGCGCCTGGCGCGCGACTCGATTGCTCCGGACTAGGAGCCTGTCGGACTTAACGCTGATCTACTGCGGAAAAGCCGGATTGGGCCAGATTTCCCGCTCTTTTTCGTTAAATAGGCCCACTATTCGCCTCAAAAGATCGAAAAATCTGACTCCAACCAGCTTTCCCTCGCTACGATCGGTTAAATCCGACAGGCTCCTGGGAAGTCTCGTTGTCGGGCGGCACGCCCGGGGACTCGCGCACCGAGCTGTCGCGATACGACGCGGCGATGCAGTGTGCGTAGTAGTGGAAGATGCCCAGCAGATCGCTGGTGGCCATCCCCGCTTCCTGCGCCCTGGCCAAGGCCTCGTCGAGCAGTTGCGTGACTGCAAGCCTCGGGTCCTCGTGAGCCGGCTCGGGTGAGGCCGCGGCCCCGGTCCCCGCGCTGCCGGTCGCGTCATTCACGGCGCGTCCCCGAACACATCGCGGCCGGCCCATTGGAATCCGCGCCGGCGCTGTGGACAAGCCACCGGTCGAGGTTCGCGCGTACGCGTTCCAGCGGTGCGTAACCCTCGGTCAACAACGAAAGCTCCTGGTGGTCGTATCCCATCAGCGTCGGGAAACCGCGCATGCCCAGTTCGCGCGCGAGCCGGAAGTCCTCTCGGGTCCTGGCCCGGATCTCTTCCGATTCGAGCGCCGTGCGGAATTCGCCGGCATCCAGCCCGATTTCCACGGCGACCTCGCTGGCGATCCCGGGATCGGTGATATCGCGGTTGTCGCGGTAGAAAGCCCGGTGCAGCTCGCGCAGCATGTCCAGCACCTTGTCCGGGGCGAGCTCGCGCGCGGCAACCGCGGCGCGGCACGCCGGCTCGGTGTCGTAGACGAAATCCTCGCGCTCGAAGAACGAGAAGTCGAACGGCTGGCCGGTGCGCTCCCCGACGTGCTCCCAGTGCTCGCGGACCGAGGCCTTGAAGTGCCGGTCCATCGGCGCCTCGGTGCCGGGAAACAGCCCGCCGGCGACCACGCGCAGGTTGGTGCGGTCCGCATAGTCCTCGGCCAGCCTTTCGATGACCGGCGAGAATCCCCAACACCACGAACACATCGGGTCGGCCAGGTACAGAAGTGCCGGGGTTCTGGTCTCGGCCGCCATCTCAGCTCACCCTCCACAGCCGCAGCTGCATCCGCACGCTTTCGAACATCCGCTCGAGCTCGCGGTCGGTGGCCCCGCCGCGGGCGGCGATGTTGAGCCCCAGTACCAGGCCGACGAGGATTTGCGCGCGCTGTTCGACCGGGCCGCGCGTCAGGTCGCCGTTTCTCTGGGCGCGCGTCAGCGCGGCGTGAAATGCTCGCTCCAGCCGCCGGCTTGCGTCACGCGCCTGATCGCATACCACAGGGCTGGTGCAGTCGGTCTCGGCCATCATGTTGATCAGCAGGCACCCGCGCCGGCCGGCGTTGGTGACCCACGCGTGCAGGGAATGGAAAAAGCGGTGCAGCGCGTCGAGTCCGCGGTTCGATCTCTCCAGCGGCGTCAGGAGCTCGCGCTCGATCAATTCTCCGTAGCGCTGCAGGGCTCTCTGCAGCAGCGCCGAGCGTCCGCCGTAAAGCTCACGGATGCGAGCAAGCGTCATTCCCGTGGCTGCTTCGATCTCGCACAACGAACTGTTATTGAAACCTTTTTCCCAGAACAGACGAACCGTCGCATCGATCGGATCTGCCCGGGCGTCGTCCGGCGCGGTCTTCAGTCCCGGGGCTCGAGCGTGCGGTGCCTCTTCCTTCTGCCGATCCATCGTCCACCTCCATCGTGCAAATCGGTTGTCGCTCCGCTTGCATTCAATTTTTTTGGAGCATATGCTATAAATACTTTTGATTCAAGTGCTCCATAAATATGGCGCCATTTGATGCAGTTCACGCACGCCTCCGGGCGTGGTTATCCACAACTTCCGATTCTGGAGGAACCCTCATGTCCGAAAAAACCGCCCAGTTGCCGCTCGTCGAGCCCGAAGACGCGGACGAGCGTACCAAGAAGATCTACGACGACGCCGAGCAACGCTTCGAGATGGTGCTCAACATTTTCAAGGCCACCGGCCACGCGCCGGAAATGGCCGAAAAGATGTGGCAGATCTTCTTCGTGATTCTTTCCGAGGGACCGAAGCTGGACTGGTACACCAAGGAACTGCTCATCCTCAAGTCGACCAAGATGGGCGACTGCCTGTACTGCGTCACCCAGCACGAGGTCGTCGCCGAACGCGTCGGCGTGACTCCCGAGAAACAGAACGACATCGTCGGCCAGATGTACCACGATTCGCCCCACTACGACGACAAGGAACGGGCAATCCTGGACTTGTGCAGCCATATCTGCATCGACCCGGAGAAGATCCCCGCGGAGGTCTGGCGCAAGGTCAAAGAGCACTACGACGACGGCCAGATCGTCGAAATCGTCACGACCGTCACGGCCTACATCCAGGTCTCCAAGTTCGGCGACGCGCTCGGCGTTCAGCTCGAGGACGCCTTTACCGGGCACGAGCCGCGCCTGTTTACGAAGGAACCGCCGAAGTCCGCCGGCGCCAAGCATCACCTGGACGCGTTCCTGGCCCGATAGCAATTCTATTCAAGTTCGGTTCGGTTCGCGGCGACAGGCGACCCGGGCAACCCAACGGAGGTAACCGCAATGACCGTAGTACAACTCGTTCAGACCCCGGAAGAAGATGATACCCGCAAGGCATTCGAGGCGGCCGAGGCCCATTTCGGCCACGTCCCCAATCTGGTCCGCGCGCTCGGCACGAATCCGCCCATGTGTCTTGCGATCACCGAGTTCTTCATTCAGTCACTCCAGGAAGGAAGGGTGACCTGGAAGTTCAAGGAGCTCGTGATTCTCAAGACCCTGCGCGCCGTCGCCTGTCACTACAGCTACGGGGCGCACGAGGCGCTCGCGCTCGAGCTGGGCAACAATCCGGATGCGGTAGGCGACCTGTACAACTCGCTTTGGCGCGACAGCAAGCATTTCAGCGATGGCGAAAAAGCCGTGTTCGAACTGGTCGAGCAGATCGCGATCGACGCCAACGACGTTTCCGACGAGATCTGGGACCGCCTGCGCAAGCACTGGAACAACGGCCAACTGGTCGAGCTCGATGCGCTGATCACCACCTTCATCATGATTGGCAAGACCGCCGACACGCTCGGCGTGGCCGAGCCCGTGATGTTCAAGAAGAAAGTGGCTTGAGGAATTTGCCGCCGGGCCGGGCAGGCGCGCATCGCCGCTGAGGCACACGTTTGCGTCCGGCACACCAAAACAACCAGGAGGTCGTATGAAAACCCCAAACAGACAAACCACGCTGCTTTTGAGCACGGTGCTGGCCATGGCCGTTGCCTTGCCGGCACAGGCGGCGATCACGCTGGTCGAAACCGAGGATGGCTGGAAGGTTCAGATGATGGGTCTGGTCAGCGTCTGGTCCGGCAGCTCGGATTTCGACCAGGCCGACACGGCTTTCGGGCCGCGTCCGGCCGAGGATTCGACGCGCGTCATGACCGGATTCAACCCGTCCAAGATCGAGTTCATGGCGTTCGCGCCCGAATACAACGGCATGGAAATATCCACATATTTCCAGATCGCGACCAGCATCAACGGAAACAAGTCGCGCCGGACCGGCGAACAGATCGAGGTTCGTGCAGCCGACATTTCGATCGGGACCGATTACGGCACGTTCTCGCTGGGCCGGAATTTCGCGATTCACGATTCGCTGCCGATCGTCAACGACAGCGGCAGCATGCGCGGCATCGGTTACATCTGCACCGGGCCCGACGGGGCCGGGCCGAACTGCGGCCACATCGGAACCGGCTACACGTGGAGCGACTGGACTGCCGGTATCCGCTATGCGAGCCCGCGCGCGGCAGGCCTGCAACTGCGGGCCGGCTTGTTCGATCCGGTCGAAAACGCGTTCGGCGAGCCCGGCGGCGGCGCTCCGTTCGTCCTTGACGGCAGCGCATTTTCTCTGTTCAACGTCACCGGCTTCGGCAATGCGGTCGAAACCGATACACCCCTGCTTGAAGCGGAAGTCAACTTCGCTCACAACTTCAAGATGGGTGAGTCGGCTTCGGCGAACCTGCTGGCCTGGGTCAGCGGCCTGTATCAGGGGGTAGAGGACAAGATTTCCAGCCAGGACACGACCATCGAAGGATACAGCGGCGGCGGCAGGCTGACGTTCGATACCCCCGGGGGCGTATTGGGGGTGACCGGGAACTACACCGAAACCGAAGGCATCGCTGAGGGCTTCATCGGGTTCGGTGTTCGCTGCAACGCCAATGTCTGCGACGCCGTCGACGGCGACCAGTGGTACGTCAACGTCGATTACAACCTGGGAGAATTCATTCCCAGCGAATACGGGCTGTTCCGCGGCAACCGGGCAACGATCGGGATCAGCTACGGCGAGGGCAGCGAGGACGCCAATGCCAACATCGGCAATGGCAACGTGGACCGGGAGCTGCTCATGGTCTACCTCCAGTACCAGCTCACGCCGAACTTCAACATCAATATCGAGTACCAGGACTTCGAACGCGAGACCGACAACACGAACCTCGGCCTGGCTGCCGGCATCTTTCCCCAGAACGAGGAATACGACGCCATCATGTTAGGCGGCGAATTCCGCTTCTGAAAGGACCGGGCAGACCGGCTCGATCCCGAGCCGGCACGAAAGCCCCCGGGCCGGATACCCGGGGGCTTTCGCATTCAGTCGATCAGCTCCAGCGCCAGTGCAATCCCCTGCCCGCCGCCGATGCACATCGTGGCCACACCGCGCCTCTGCCCGGCGCGCTTGAGAGCGTGGATCAGGCGCGTGGTCAGCACCGCACCGGTCGCGCCGATCGGGTGGCCGTGCGCGATCGCGCCGCCGTCAACGTTGACCCGCTCCTCGTCCAGGCCCAGTTCGCGCAGAACCGCCAGCGCGATCGCGGCGAAGGCTTCATTGATTTCCCAGCGCTCGACGTCGCCGGCCTCCCAGCCCGCTGCATCGAGCATTCGCCGCACGGCCGGAACCGGGCCGATACCGAAACGCTCCGGTTCGACCCCGGCGACACCGAACGCGACGAGCCGGGCGACCGGATTCAGTCCGTTCGCCTCGGCCCAGTCGCGGTCGGCGACGACAGTCGCCGCCGCAGCCGAGTTCAGGCCTGGCGCATTGCCGGCGGTAATTGTCCCGTCCTTGCGGAACACCGGTTTCAGGCCCTGGAGGGTTTCCAGCGTCGTGTCCGGGCGGTTGTGCTCATCGGTGTCGAAATGGCGCTCGCCCTTGCGCGTGGCCAGCGTCACCGGCACAATTTCATCGGCAAAATCTCCGCGGGACTGGGCCTGCCCGAAACGCTGCTGGGAGCGCAGCGCCCAGGCGTCCTGATCGGCGCGGCTGACGGAGAATTCGCGCACCAGGTCCTCGGTGTGCCAGCCGGAGTGCTCGCCCGAAAACGCGTCGTTGAGGCCGTCGCCGAGCATGCTGTCGACCAGCGCGCCGTCACCCATCCGGTAGCCCCAGCGACCGTTCCGGACGAGATAGGGCGCGCGGTCCATGTTTTCCATGCCGCCGGCAATCGCGCAGTCGATCGACCCGCAAGCGATTTCCATCGCCGCGCTCGCGATCGCCTGCGCACCGGAACCGCAGACGCGGTTGACCGTCATGGCGGGCACCTCCACCGGCAGACCGCCGCCGCGCGCGGCCTGGCGCGCCGGGTTCATCCGGTTTCCGGCCTGGATGACGTTGCCCATCGTCACCGACCCGACGCGGGCCGGGTCCAGCCCGGTCCGCTCGAGCACCGCGCGGATGACCGCGGCGCCGAGTTCGGTCGCGGGCATATCCTTCAGACTGCCGCCGTAGGTCCCGATTGCGGTCCTGAGCGGGCTTGCGAGTACGATTTCACGTGCAAACATGGGAAAACTCCGGTTCGGGGCAGGTCAGGCCGTTCATTTTAATCCATCTGCTTCAAAATGAATGGTGGGTTCTATCGACACGCCTCAGGGCCTGACAGCACGTGTTGCATCACGTCGTCGGTCACGTTGCGACCGGCATCCATTCCGCCGAGCAGCACCAGCCGTCCGTCGACGAAAAGCATGCCGCGGTGGTCCATGCGCGGTTCGGGCAGCGGGGCGTGGCATTGCCAGCGACCGGCGTCGAGGTTGTAGCTGACCACCGAAGCGAACGGCTCGGCCGGCACGCCGTCGTAGCCCTGGCCGTCGTAGTTGTACGGCCGGTCGGCGCCGCCGGCGAAGATCACCCGGGGCACGCCGCCCGCCATCGCGCCGGCGGCGCCGGCCCGGTAGCGGGGCCCGCCCGGCATCGGCGGCAGCGGTTTCCAGTCCAGCCGCCACAGGTCGTCGTCGCGGATCGAGCCGAGCCAGCACTCGTCGCTTTCGACGAACCTCCGCACCCCGTCGGCCGGGTACTCGATGCGCGCGCCGCCGCAGACCACGACACGGTCGCCGACAATTCCGCCGGCGTGGCCGAACACCGGCGTCCCGGGCCACGGTTCGGCCTGGCGCCAGGTCTCTTCCACGCGGTCCCAGACCTGCACCAGGTTGACGTTGCCGGTATCGCTCCAGCCGCTGACCAGGTACAGGTAGCGATTCCGGTAGACCAGCGCGACGGCATCGTCGACCGGCACCGGCATCGTCGCGACCCGCTGCCAGCCGGCCGGCTCCGTCTCGAGGCGCCAGACGCCCGGCGTCGAGCGCTCGGCGTGGTCCTCGGCCACCGTGTAGCCGCCAATGACATGGATCTCGCCGGCCAGCGCCACCGCGTGGCTGCCGAGCCGCCCGGCCAGGCCCTCGAACGGCGGCAGCGGCGGCACCGGCTGCCAGCGCTTGTCACCTTCGCGCCAGATCCAGCCGTCGGCGCGCAGATCGTTCCAGCGTTTCGCGCCGGTAATGCCCAGGCCGGTGAACCACAGCGCCGCCGCGCCGGGATCGACGCGCGCGACCGGGTTGTTGGCGCGGGCTTGCGGCAAGTCCGGGGGCAGGTTCGGGGGCAGGGACTGCGCCGCGCCGGCAAAAACCGCGACCAGCGCGCAAAGCGCCGGGCGCAAGCGCGCGCGGGGCCCGGACGGGGAATAGTGAAAAGCTATCGTATCCATTGGGGTTTCATATTTCACCTATCACCGGCATTGGCGTATATTTAACCCTACACTGAGTCAAACCGAGACCCAAGGAGTAGTGCCATGGAACTGAAGGGAAGCAAGACCGAGCAGAACCTCAAGGACGCATTCTCGGGCGAATCCCAGGCCAACCGCCGCTACCTGTATTTCGCCCAGCGCGCCGATGTCGAGGGCTACAACGACGTCTCGGCGGTGTTCCGTTCGACCGCCGAAGGTGAGACGGGCCACGCCCACGGCCATCTGGAATATCTCGAGGAGGTCGGCGACCCGGCCACCGGCGAGCCGATCGGCAACACCGAAAAGAACCTCAAGGCCGCGATCGCGGGCGAGACTTACGAGTACACCGACATGTATCCGGGCATGGCCAGGACCGCGCGCGACGAAGGCTTCGACGAAATCGCCGACTGGTTCGAGACGCTGGCGCGCGCCGAACGTTCGCACGCGAACCGCTTCCAGAAGGCTTTGAACGAACTAGATGCGTGATCATTCGCGGCCGCGCCAGCGGATCGTCGGCTTACGGCCTTCGGCCCCGGATCAGGTCCGGGGCAGGCTCTGAGCCGACCTACGCGCTACGCAAGACTCGAGCTCGAATTGGCCACATTACGTAGGTCGGGTTAGCGCAGCGTAACCCGGCGTTCCCGGCCGTATTCGCGACCGAATCGTCGGCTAACGGCCTTCGGCCCAAGGCGACGTAAGCACTGCCAGGTAGCCCGCATGTCCGAACCGACCGAATTTATCCGCGAAGGAAGCCTCGAGGCACCGACGCGCCACCCGCTGGACTGGAAGAGCGACGGGTTCTGGGATCGCGAAACGCTCGACGCCGAGCTCGAGCGGGTGTTCGACATCTGCCACACCTGCCGGCGCTGCGTCAGCCTGTGCGAATCGTTTCCGACACTGTTCGCCCTGATCGACGAGTCGGACACGATGGAAGTCGACGGCGTCGACAAGACCGACTTCGACAAGGTCGTCGAGCAGTGCTACCTGTGCGACCTGTGTTACCAGACCAAGTGCCCGTACGTGCCGCCGCACGAATGGAACGTCGACTTTCCGCACCTGATGCTGCGCGCCAAGGCGGTTCATTTCAAGCGCAGGAAACCGCCGATCAAACAGCGCGTGCTGGCCTCGACCACGGCGGTCGGCAAGCTCGCAAGCATCCCGGTCGTCGCCGAGACGGTCAACGCCGCCAACCGCATGCCGGCAATGCGCAAGATGCTCGAGAAGACACTGGGCGTACACCGCGACGCCAGTCTGCCCGAGTATCACGCCGACACGCTCAGGCGCCGGATGAAGCACCGCGCCGAGCCGGACACTGCCCCCGTGGAGGCCGAACCGACGCGCGGCAGGGTCGCGCTGTTCGCGACCTGCTACTGCTCGGTCAACACGCCCGACATCGCCGAGGACCTGGTCCGTGTGCTCGAGCACAACGGCATTCCCGTGCGGCTGACGCCGAAGGAGACCTGCTGCGGCATGCCGCGCTACGAGCACGGCAACCTCGAGGCGGTCGACAAGGCGCGCCGGACCAACGTGCCCGAGCTCGTGCGGATGATCGATGACGGCTGGGACATCGTCGCGCCGATCCCGTCGTGCGTCCTGATGTTCAAACAGGAACTGCCGCTGATGTTCCCGCAGGACGAGGACGTGCAGAAGGTCAAGGCGCACATCTTCGACCCGTTCGAATATCTGATGCTCCGGCACAAATCCGGCAGGCTCGACACCGATTTCCCTGTCCCGCTGGGCACCGTGGCCTGGCACGCGCCGTGCCACCAGCGCGTGCAGAACATCGGCTCGAAGACGAAGGAAGTACTGGAGCTGATCCCCGAGACCCGGGTCGAGGCGATCGAACGCTGCTCCGGCCACGACGGTACCTACGGCGTGCGCGTCGAGACCTTCGAGAACTCGAAGAAGATCGGCCGCGGCACGATCTCGAGGATCAAACGCATCGAATACGACTGGTTCGCCAGCGACTGCCCGATGGCCGCCTCGCACCTGGCCGAAGAGCTGGAGCTCAAGCACCCGGAGACGAACCCGATCACGCTGCTGCGGATTGCGTATGGTTTGCAGGGGAAAGGGACCAGGGGCCAGGGACTGGTAATGCCAGATCTCGTCCCTCGTCCCTAGCCCCTCGTCCCTAGCCCCTAGCCCCTAGTCCCGAAAGAAAATGGCCAAGTTGAATCGCGAAGACCTCCTGTCCCTCGAACAATACGCCGAGAAACGCGATGAGATCCGGCGCCAGGTCATGGCGCACAAGAAGAAGCGCCAGGTGCCGATCGGCGCTCACCTGACGCTGTACTTCGAGGATGAAACGACGATGCGCTACCAGATCCAGGAGATGTTGCGCATCGAGAAGATCTTCGAGCCCGAAGGCATCCAGGACGAACTCGACACCTACAACCCGCTGGTCCCCGACGGGCACAACTGGAAGGCCACGGTGATGATCGAGTACCCGGACGTCGCCGAGCGGCGCCGGCGGCTGGCCGAACTCAGGGGCATCGAGAACATGCTGTACGTCCAGGTCGAAGGCTTTGATCCGGTCTATGCGATCGTCAACGAGGATCTGGAGCGATCGACCGACGAAAAGACCTCGTCGGTCCACTTCGCGCGCTTCGAGTTCAAGCCCGAGATGATCCGGGCGATGCAGGACGGTGCGAAGACCATCATCGGCGTGCGCCACGACGCCTATCCGGAAGGGCCGGTGGAGATCACCGGCGAGGTCCGCGAAAGTCTTCTTTCGGATTTCGACTGAAGCAGATTTCGCTGGATCCCGTCTGGCCGGACCGGAAAGTTCAGGGTTTGCCAAAAGCCGCGCTCAGTGCGCGATCGAACGTCTGAATACGGCGGATTCCCCGGCGCTGACAGCACGCCAGGTGGGTCAGGTCGCGCGCCCCCAGCGTCGGGTGCGAATCGGCCAGACGCACGGCCTCGAGGATATCGTCGGGTTCAACCGGCCAGATTTCATGCATCCCGCGCACAGCCAGTTCCAGCGCATCATCGAGCGTTTGCAGACGGTTGACCGGCAAATAGGCATGCAGCAGCTCCTGCAACACTTCAGCCGAAGTGACGAGCGTGCTGGTCGAATTGCCGACAGACTGGCCGACAGCCTGCTCGAAAAACGCCCGCGCCTCGAGCTTCAGCGGATGGTCGCGACCAACCGCGTACATGAATACGTTGGTGTCGACAAAGATCAAGTTTCCGGCAAGCCCTGACGCCGCGAACTTTCGATTACGCGGCGATGCTCGGTCCAGTCAGGCTCAACGCCAGGTCCCGTCTTCTCGTCGCAACGTGCAAAAAATTCAGCTAGCGATTCCCGATCAGCGAACTTCGGCTCGTGCTCACGATCACGCATGCGCGCACGGCCCGCCTCGCGCAGCCACGCGCTGAGCGATTGCCCCTCCAGCCGCGCTTGACGCCGAAACGCCGCCCGCTCGCGTTCGTCCAGTACGACTTGCACTCGAACTGTCATGACCAAGAATACGTCATTGTCTTACTCATGTGTAATCCTAATACGTACCATTGCGGCTGTCAATACCGGCACCGGAAAACACCCGGAACGGCGCCATTCAATTCTTCCACGGCAAAGGCTTCAGCTTCTTCGGAAGATACAGGGGATGGGCCGGCTCGCCGCCGGCGTTGAGCCGGATCACCTCCAGCCGGCGTCCGAACATCGCGCCGACCCGATCCGAGCGCCCCATGAACCGGCCGTGGTTGCCCCACGCGGCAACGATGCGTCCGGAGCGGCCGGAGATTCGACGCAGCCACATGTCGTTGCGCGGCCCGACCGGATCCGGTGCCGCCCTGAGGTCGGCCGGACGCGTGGCCCGGAACGCGAACAGGTTGGCCACCCACACCCCGCCGAAACCCCAGTCACGCGCAAACCCGATGCACCGACGGATGGTCGGGTCGTCGCGCTCGGCGTCGGCGGTCGACGGATTCAGGCCGATCATCATCACCATCGGGCCTGCCGGATCCCACGTCCGCCAGAGGGCGTAGCGGAATCGCCGGCAACGGCTGAACCGGGCTCCCGTGCGCATGCATGCAGTATAGACCCCAGCGTTGCATAAATTTTCGGGCTGGAACCGCTACGCTGCCCGGTATAGCAGCATTTCCGCGGTCTGTACTCGCGTTGCCAATCCTCACGTAGGGTGAGGCTACGCTCCGGTTGGCAACACTCCGTGCAGCCCGCGGAAATACTACTCTCCAGACTTCCATCTTCAAAAATTTATGCAACGTTGGGGTAGATCCAACAGTTGGGCAGGAACGTCCGACCGCCTCGGCGCGGTGATCGTCAACCGCCGGCGACGGCTCCGGGAATGGAGATCAGAGCCCGGACCAGAAGATGCGCTGGGGCAGTCCGATCCCGGTCACCCACCTGGATTCGAACTGCTCGATTTCGACGCGCCGCCGGGCATGCTCCGCGGCCAGGGCATCCGAAGCGAAATGCAGCTCACCGCCCTCGACCGTCCAGTCCTGGGTACGTTCTGCAAGCCAGTCGATCAGGGCGCGGTACTTCCCGTACAGCGCCGATTCGATTTCCACGATTTCGCTGTCCGTGGGCAGGTTTCCCGGCAACTCATCGAGCGGATTGCCGACCAGCATCCTCCGGGCCAGCGGCGTCAGCCCCGGCTATCTTTCAGCGCGGTCATCTCCTCGCGAAACGCAGCCGCGATTTCCGGCCATTGCTCGCGCAGCCGGGAACGTTTGCGGATCAGACGGTCGAGTTGTTCGGTCGCGGCCGAAATGCCGCTCTCGCGGGCCAGCCGGGCGGAGTGGACAAGGTCGCGGATCCGCTGCCAGGGGACCCGTCGCCAGGCACGTTCGAGTTCGATGCGCTCGTTCAGATATCGGCGATACACGCGCTCGATGTCGGCGTACGGAGGCTCCAGCGTCGGCTCGATCGAATGAAGCTCCGGTGGTGCAGCGCCGGAACCGGTCAGCCGCGCGACCTCGGACTGCAGCGTGGCCAGCGCGAAGCCAATCCGCATTTCGATTCCCTCCCGTCGACGCCCTGGACCAGTCTAGCCGGCACCCCTGCGGGGGTGCAAGCTCGGCCGGTTCGGCCCGGACGCCGATTCATTGTTTGACTCGGACATTCAGCGATTATTTTCCTTGTAAAAGTGCTAATGTTTCGTAAAGGCCCGATACCGGATTGCCCTGCAATTACACAATAAAGAGGAGCGCAAGCATGAACCAGCGGCATTATCCAACCCTCGCCCACCCGCGGTTTTACTGGCCAAGGAGCGTGCTGAGCCTGGCCGTTGCAGCCTGCCTGGCCACCTGCCTGGCCGCCGGTCCGGCGCTCGGCCAGTCGCAGGAGGAGGAAGCCCAGCCGACCACCGAGCAGGACGATATGGCCGATATCGATCGCGTGGTGGTGATCGGCACGCGCCGCCGCGACCGCTCGGAAATCGACAGCGCGGTGCCAATCGACACGATCTCGGCCGAAATCCTGACCAGCACCGGCCTGACCGAAACCAGCGCCATTCTCGCCCGGGTGCTGCCCAGCTTCAATTTCCCGCGGCCGTCGATTACCGACGGCACAGACCAGATACGCCCGGCCCAGCTGCGCGGCCTGGCGCCGGACCAGACACTGGTGCTGATCAATGGCAAGCGCCGGCATACCTCGGCGCTGCTCAACCTGAACGGCTCGGTGGGCCGCGGATCGACCGCGGTGGACCTGAACCTGATCCCGCCGAACGCAATCGAGCGCATCGAGGTCTTGCGCGACGGTGCCTCGGCGCAGTACGGCTCCGACGCCATCGCCGGCGTGATCAACATCGTGCTCAAGGACGGGCCCGGCGGCTTCAACGTCTCGACCATCTACGGCCAGCACCACAGCGAAGTCGACGGCGTGCCGCGAGTCAAGGATGTGTCGTTCTCCGAGGACGGCACGGAGTTGATCATCGAGCCGGGAAGCGATCGTACCGTCGACGACGGCGAGACCGTGACGGTACAGCTCGGCGGCGGTATCCCGCTCGGACGGGACGGATCGCTGCATGTCTCGGCCCAGTACCGCGACCGCAAAAAGACCAACCGTGCCGGCTTCGACTTCCGGGAGCAGTTTCCCCGCTTGCCGGACGGCACGCTGGATCCGCGCGAGTTGACTTTCGATCGCATCAACCACCGCTTCGGCGATCCGAACACCGAAGAACTCGCGGTGTTCTGGAACGGGGTGCTGCCGCTGGGCGGGAGCGCGTTCGAACTCTATTCGTTCGGCAATTACGCCGATCGCGAAGGTGATGCCGGCGGCTTTTACCGCCGCGCGCTGGATTCGCGCAACGTGCCGGAAATCTGGCCCGAAGGGTTTTTGCCGCTGATCACTACCGATACCACGGACCAGAGCTACAGCTTCGGCCTGCGCGGCGAACACAGCGGCTGGTTTCTCGATTCATCGATCCTCTACGGTGAAAACGAGCTCGAATTCGGCGTGACCAACAGCGTCAATACCTCGCTGGGACCGACCAGCCCCACCACGTTCGACGCCGGCACGCTGACCAACCGCCATCTGGTGTTCAACGCGGACGCTTCGAAACTGTTCCAGATCGGTGGAATGCCGGTCAACATCGCCGCCGGCTTCGAATATCGCGACGAGGAATACGAAATCGATGCCGGCGAGGAAGCCAGTTTCATTCAGGGTCCGTTTCCGGGCGCGGCCGGCAGCCAGGTGTTTCCCGGTTTCAGCCCCGAATCGGCGGTCGAACGCAGCCGCGACAACTGGAGCCTGTACTCGGAGATCGACGCCGATCTGACCGATCGCTGGAACATGGCCTTCGCGCTGCGGTTCGAGGATTACTCCGACTTTGGCTCCACGCTGAACGGCAAGCTGGCCACGCGCTTCCGCGTCAATGACGCCCTGTCGCTGCGCGCCTCGGCCTCGACCGGCTTCCGCGCCCCCTCGCTGGCGCAGCAAAGCTTCACTTCGATCGCCACTGTGTTTGTCGAGGGCATTCCGACTGAAACCGGCACCTTTCGGCCCGACAGCGACGTCGCTCGCGCACTGGGCTCGCCGGGGCTGGAAGAAGAAGAAAGCCTCTCTTTCTCCGGTGGCTTCGTGCTCACGCCGATCGATGGTCTCAACATCACCACCGATTTCTTCTACATCGAAATCGACGATCGCATCGTACTGTCGGAGAACCTGTCGGGTCCGGGCATTGAGGAACTTCTGGCCGGCACCGGGGCGAACCGCGCGCGGTTCTTCTTCAACGGTATAGATAGCGAGACCAAGGGCATCGATGTCGTCGGCAGTTATGACTTCTCGCTGAACGAATATGGCCGGTTGACGCTGAACAGCGGCTTCAACTACACCGACAACGAAGTCACCGATGTAATTTCACCACCGCCGCAGCTGGCCGAAATCGGCGTGACCGAAGACAACCTGTTCGCGCGTCTGGAGCGCACGCGATTCGAAGACGGGACGCCGAAGACCAAATTCAATATCGGCGGCACCTGGTATTACGGTCCGTTCCGCTTCAATGCACTGTTCAACCGCTTCGGCGAGACCACCGACCCGGGCAGGACGCCCGAAGACGACGAGACGCTGGACGCCAAGTGGATCACGGATCTGGAACTGAGTTATCAGGCCAACGATTTTCTCTCGCTGGCCGTCGGCGCCAACAACGTCTTCGATGTATATCCCGACACGACGGTCGAGAACAACAACGAGGCCGGGCAGCCGACAACGACTTTCGATCGGATCTTCCCGTTCTCGTCGTTTTCGCCGTTCGGGTTCAACGGCCGCTTCATCTACGGACGGGTTTCGATCAACTTCTGAGCGACGACATCCGGAAACCCTCCCCCGCAAGCGGGGGAGGGTCATCGCGTCACAGCTCGTCCAGCGAGTCGTCCAGCGGCCGCTCGACCAGCTTCAGTTCGGTGTCGTCCGGGCTGGTCCTGGTCCGGAACTCTAGCCGCTTCATCAGCCCGAGCATGTGGCGGTTGGCGGCCAGCACTTCGCCGTGGATGCGCTCGAGCCGGCGCGCGCGGGCGACCTTCATCAGCTCGAGCATCAGGTGATAGCCCACGCCCCTGCCCTGCCATTCATCGGCCACCGCCAGCGCGAACTCGCACGAGGTCTCGTCCGGGTCGACCGTGTAGCGCACCACCGCCACCTGCACTTCCTCGTCGTCGCACTCGTCGACCGCGATCAGCGCCATCTCGCGGTCGTAGTCGATCTGCGTGAACCGCACCAGCAGTTGCGGCGTCAGTTCGCTGACCTGCTGCATGAAGCGGAAGTAGCGCGACTCCTCCGACAGGTTGCGCACGAACGCCTGCTCGATCGTCGCGTCCTCGGGCCGGATCGGGCGCACGGTCAGCCGCGTGCCGTCGGTCAGGCGGTACTCGCCGACCAGTTCGGCCGGGTACGGGTGGATGGCCATGTGTGAATAGCGCTCGCGCTGCCGGGCCGGCGCGATCCGGATCCTTGAGTCGACCGCAACCAGCCCGCGCTCGTCGACGATCAGCGGGTTGATATCCATCTCGACGAGCTCGGGCATCTCGCAGACCATCTCCGAGACGCGCAGCAGCACCTGCTCGAGCGCCTTTTCGTCGATCGCCGGCATGTTGCGGAAGCGCTTGAGCATGCGCGCGATCCGGGTGCGCGCGATCATCGCCTCGATGATCACTTCGTTGAGCGGCGGCAGTGCCACGGCGCGGTCGCGCAGGACCTCGACCGAAGTGCCGCCGGAGCCGAACGTGATCACCGGTCCGAACACCGCATCGCGCATGACGCCGATCATCAACTCGCGGCCGAAGTTGCTGCGGTGCATGCGCTCGACCGTCACGCCGACGATCCCGGCCTCGGGCGCGAGCCGGCGCGCGTTGGCCAGCAGCGCGTCGAATTCGCGTTCGACGGCCCGCTCGCTGTCGACGTTCAGGCGCACGCCGTCGACGTCGGACTTGTGCGTGATGTCGGGAGAGTCGATCTTGAGCACGACCGGAAACCCCATCGTCCGGGCCAGCGCGACGGCCTCGGTCCGGTTGCCGGCCCGCCAGGTCCGGGTCGCCGGGATGCGGAAGGCCTGCAGCAGGGCCTTGGCCTCCATCGCATTGAGCAGGTCGCGGCCGCCGGCCAGCGCATCGCCCACGATGCTGCGCGCGCTGTCGAGATCGGCCGGCGCGTGATCGGTCAGCGGTCCGGGCACCTGCAGCAGCAGCCTCTGGTTGCGCCGGTAGGCGGCCATGTAGCCGAACGCCTCGACCGCGGCCTCGGGCGTCGAGAAGTGCGGCAGCCCGTGCCGGCTGTAGACCTCGCGCGCGGCCTGCACCTGGCCGGCCCCCATCCAGCAGCCGAGCACCGGCTTGCGCCCTGCCGAGGCCAGCCTCGCGGTGGCTTCGGCCACCTGGCCCGCATCGGTCATCGCCTGCGGGGTGGCCATCACGATCGCGGCGTCTACGCCCGGGTCGCCCAGGCACGCGGCCAGCGCGTCCTCGAAGCGCCCGGGCCCGGCATCGCCGAGCACGTCGACCGGGTTGGCGTGCGACCACGCCTCCGGCAGGGTCTGGTCCAGCTTCGCGAGCGTCGAGTCTTCCAGCTCCGCCAGCCGCAGCCCCAGCTCGGCGGCGCGGTCGGCGGCCATCACCGCCGGCCCGCCGGCGTTGGTGACGACGGCCAGCCGGTTGCCGCGCGCCACGCGCGCGCCCGAAAGCATGCGCGCGGCCGAGAACAACTGGCTGATGGTCATCGCGCGAACCGCGCCGGTGCGCTCCAGCGCGGCGTCGAACACGTCGTCGGCGCCGACCAGCGAGCCGGTGTGCGACATCGCCGCGGCCGAGCTCTCGGCATGCCGGCCGGGCTTGATCAGCACCACCGGCTTGACCCGGGCGGCCGCACGCAGCCCGCTCATGAACCGGCGAACGTCGTGGATGCCTTCGAGGTAGACCAGGATGCTGCGCGTGCGGCGGTCCAGCGCGAGAAAGTCGAGCGCATCGCCGAAACCGACGTCGGCGGTGTTGCCCATCGAAATCACGGCCGAGAAGCCGATGCGCTCGGTCGCGGCCCAGTCGAGCACCGCCGTGCAGATCGCGCCGGACTGCGAGATCAGCGCCAGCGGGCCGGGCTCGGCGCGATTGTTGCTGAACGTGGCGTTGACGCCGGCATCGGGCCGGATGATTCCGAGGCAGTTCGGGCCGATCAGCCGCACGCCGTGCTCGCGCGCGATCGCGACGATCTCGCGTTCGCGCTCCCGGCCGGGCTCGCCGAGCTCGGCGAAGCCGGCCGACAGCACGATCGCGCCGCGTACGCCATGCTCGCCGCACTGGCGCAGGATGCCGGGCACGGTCTCGGCCGGCGTTGCGACGACTGCGAGATCCACGCTGCGGTCCAGCGCGTCGAGGTCGGCGAACGCCTCGCGGCCCTGGACCCGGTCGTGGCCGGTGTTGATCGGAAACAGGTCGCCGGCAAAACCGCCGTCGATCAGGTTGGCGAACACCACCTGCCCGGTCGAACCGGGCCGGTCGCTGGCGCCGAATACGGCGATGCTCGCCGGGGCGAGGATCCGGGTCAGGAAATGTGGCGCCACGCGCGCGGCTCCGCTCCGGTCGCTGTGGCGCTCACTTTAGCATCGGCGTGCCGGGATCGGCGGTGGCCGATCCCGAAAAATTGACATGACGCCGCCGCACCGGCGCAAAAATCGACAACAATCACCCTCATGGCTGTCGCATTCATTTCCCACCCCGAGTGCGCGCTCCACCGGGTCGCCGCGCACCATCCCGAAGTGCCCGCGCGTATCGGCGCGATCGAGGATCGGCTGCTGGCCTCGGGCCTGGAACTGGCCGTTCACCGCTGCGACGCGCCGCTGGTCACGCGCGGACAGCTCGAGCGCGTGCACGACCCGGTCTACCTCGACTGGATCGAGGACTGCGTGCCGCGCGACGATTCCATGGTCTGCGTCGACGCCGGCGACACGGTGATGACCCGGCACAGTCTGGCCGCCGCGCAACGCGCCGCCGGCGCGGTCGTCCACGGCGTCGACCTGGTGCTGGCCGGCACCGCGCACGCGGCGTTCTGCTGCGTCCGGCCGCCCGGCCATCACGCCGAGCGCGCGCTGGCGATGGGCTTCTGCCTGTTCAACAATATCGCCGTCGGCGCCGCGCACGCGCTCGAACACCACGGGCTGGAACGCGTCGCGATCGTCGATTTCGACGTCCACCACGGCAACGGCACCGAACAGATCTTCAGAAACGACCCGCGCGTGCTGTTCTGCTCGAGCTTCCAGCACCCGTTCTACCCGTTCACCGGCCACGGGGCCGAGACCGCAAACCTGGTCGACCTGCCACTGCCGGCCGGGACCGGCGGCGAGGTCTTCCGGCTCGAGGTCAGCCGGCACTGGCTGCCGGCGCTGGATGCATTCCGGCCGCAGCTGCTCATGATCTCGGCCGGCTTCGACGGGCATGCCGAAGACGACCTGGCCGGTTTCGAGCTGGTGGAATCGGACTATTCGTGGATCACGCGGGAACTGACCGCCATCGCCCGGCGCCACGCGCGGGGCCGGATCGTCTCGGTGCTCGAAGGCGGATATGCGCTATTGGCGCTCGGCCGATCGGCCATCGTCCACCTCGACGCGCTGATCGACGGATGACCGGGCGCGGTTCCGGGCGCCCGGAGACGGCCCGGCAGGCCGGATTCCCGAAATTGAAACATTTGTAATGAAAGTGCAATAGAAGCGACATACTCTGGCGCCGTCCCGGGCTCGCGCCTGTTACCAAATTACTCGCTGGAGAGAACCCATGATCCGTTTCCGTTTCGCCTCGCGCGCTTGCTGCGCCCCGCGCTCGCTGCCCCTCGGCGCTTCGTTGCTCGTCGTTCTGCTCGCCTTGCCCGCGTGGGCCGGTGCGCAATCGGAGGCCGAGCTGCAGCAGAAGATGCAGCAAATGGAGCAGATGCAGCGGCAGATGGAGCAGCAGATGCAGGCGATGGCCCGGCAGCTCGAATCGCTCAAGACCGAACTGGCGGCGACCCGCTCCGAACTGGCAGACCAGCAGACCTCGGTGGCCGCGGCCGATGAATCGGAATCTCCACCGACCGGGCCCGAAGAAAAGCCGGTAGCAATTTCCCTCAACCGCGGTCATCTGACGGTCACCAGTGCCGACGGCGATTTCGAGGTGGGCATCGGCGGGCGCCTGCAGGTGGACACCGCCGTGTTCGACGAGGACGAAGGCAGCGTCGGCAACGGCACGGAAATCCGCCGCGCACGGCTGTTCGTGGCCGGAAAATTCAATCGCGACTGGGCCTACAAGCAGCAGATCGACTTCGCCGGCGACGAGGTCTCGATCAAGGACTCCTACCTGCGCTACACCGGGCTGCCGGCACGGGTGACGATCGGCCATTTCAAGGAGCCGTTCAGTCTCGAGGAGCTGACCAGCGACAAGTACCTCGCGTTCATGGAGCGCGGGCTGCCGAACGTGTTCGCGCCGAGCCGGAATCTCGGTATCGGCGCCGACATCAGCGGTGCGCTGGCCGGGGGCGGCGGCTGGAGCGGCTCGCTCGGTGTTTTCGGCGAAGGCGTCGACGATTCGGGCGTCGATGGCGACAGCCAGCGCGAAGACGACGAGGGCATGGCCGTGACCGGCCGGCTGACCGCAGCCCCCATCGCGACCGCCGACCGGCTGGTGCACTTCGGGGGTGCGGCCAGCTACCGCGATACCGGCGACGGCACCGACATGCGCCTGCGCCAGCGCTTCGAGGCGCACATCGCCGACCGCCGTCTGGTCGACACCGGCGGTATCGACAATGTCGACGCCCTGATTCGCACAGGTGCCGAAGCGGCGCTCGCGTGGGGGCCGTGGGCGTTCCAGGGCGAATACATGCGCGCCGACCTGCAGCGCTCGGGCCGGCCGGACGTCGATTTTTCCGGCTACTACCTGCTCGGCAGCTGGTTCCTGACCGGCGAATCCCAGGCGTCGTTCTATTCGCCCGGTTCCGGCATCTTCGGCCGGATCAAGCCCCGCGCCCCGCTCGGCACCGGCATCGGCGCCTGGCAACTGGCCGCGCGATTCAGCCAGCTCGACCTGACCGACCGCGGCATCGTCGGCGGCAAGGAAGAGAACCTGACCGTGGGGCTGAACTGGTTCCCGCTCGCCAACCTCCGGTTCAGCGCCAACTACGTCCAGGTCCTCGACGTCACCGGCGGGCCGAACGACGGCGACGAACCGGCCGCGTTTCAGATGCGCGCGCAGGTGGACTTCTAGGTTTAGGGAGCCTCTGAATAACCCTGCGCGGAGCGCGTTTCTGCCGGAAAAGCCGCAGATCGTGTGGTGCGAACCGAGCGACAGTAGCCGTCGCTACGGCCGAGGGTCGCGACGCGCGAGATGCGGCTTTTCCGGCGAAACCCTTACGGGACGGGCCTCTGCGGGCGCTCCGCTGCGTTTTGGCTCGCTTATTTGGAACAACCAAACCGCGCTCGCCAAAGCCGCAACGGATCATCCCGCAGAGGCTCCGTCGCGCCCGCGCAGGGTTGTTCAGAGGCTCCTTAGGTTCGGGCCAGCCACTGCTCGATCAGAAAACGCGCGATCGAATCGCGCCGCGGCAGGCACAGCGGCGCGTTCTCGACCCACTCGCCGGCCCCGCGCACCTCGTCGGCGCTGAACCAGCGCGCGTCCTCGAGCTCGTCGTCGTGGCGGGTGATCGCACCGGTCCGGGCCCGGGCGTGAAAACCGATCATCAGCGAAGACGGGAACGGCCACGGCTGCGAGGCCAGGTACCGGACCTCGTCGAGTTCGATACCGCTTTCCTCGAACACCTCCCGCGCTACGGCCTCTTCCAGGCTCTCGCCCGGCTCGACGAACCCGGCCAGCGTCGAATAGACGCCGGCCGGAAAGCGCCGCGGCCGGCCGAGCAGGCAGCGCGGGCCGCGCCCGTCGTCGTCGGGATGCTCGACGAGCATGATCACGGCCGGGTCGGTGCGCGGAAACAGCATCTGTTCGCAGGACGAGTTCGTGCACACGCGCAGATGACCGGCCCGGCGGCTTTCGGTCGGGCTGCCGCAGCGTCCGCAGTAGCGGTGGTTGCGGTGCCAGTACGCAATGCCGCGGGCGTAGCTCATCAGAGCGGCGTCGGCGTGCGGCAGCGCCGGCCCGACCCGGCGCAGGTCCTCGAAACGACCGGTGCCGGCCAGCCGCTCGGCGTGCTCGCGCTCCAGCCGCGAAAGCTCGGCGGCAAACACCGGCCTCTGGTCCTCGAGGCCGAGGAAGATCACCTCATCGGCGTGCGCGCGAAGCTCGACCGAGACCCGGCCGGCCTCGATCCCGGCGGTGGCGGATTCGACGACCAGGTTCAAATCGCGCCACACCGGCACCAGCCGGGCGTCGTCGTCGGCCAGCGCGCGCGCCAGCCACGCGTCGTCGTCGCGCCGCGGATGGGCCCGGTCGAGCCGGCCGCCGGCATAACGAACGGTGCCCGGCAGATTTTCGGTGCTTGATGTTTTCGGCATTACCGTCGATGATTCACGGGCCGCCCGGCGATGCCGGGCGCGTAACGACAACCATTCATTTGCAACGTGACGTCGCCATGAATGCCGAGGAATCATACACGCTGGATGCGCTGCTCCAGTTTCTCAAGCAGGCCGGCATGGAAGGTCTGATCAACCCGGCCGCGGCCCGCGCCCGCCACAAGGCGGTCGAGCAGCTTGCCGGCGAACTGACCGACCAGGAACGGGCCGACATCCGCGCGATCGATGTCGCCGAACTGGTCTCGCGCTTCCACAAGCTCGAGGGCTCGAGCATCCGACCGGAAGCGCTGGAAATCTATGCGCAGCGGTTCGGTCAGGGTTTGTCCGAATACCTCGCCTGGCTCGACGATCCGGCCGGATTCATCGCGCCGCGCCGCGAGCGGGCCCGCGCGTTCATGCGCGGCGACGACCGCCGGTCGGCGCTGTCGGCCGAACAGCGCGAGGCAGAGCGCATCGCGCTCGAGGCGACCGAGAACCCGAACCACATCGTGCCGGTCCCGATCCGCGACGACCGGGTCGTATACGTCGCCAACCTGCCGCTGGATCTTGGCCGCGGCGAGGCCGAGCGCATCGCAAGGGTCGTGCAGGCCTACGCGACCGGGCAACCGCCGCGCGAGCCGGACGACGAGGCATGACCCGCATCTTCCTCGTCGCGCTGATGGTGCTGTTCGCGCTGGCCGGCGCGGGCCTGTGGGTCTACCTGGTCGCCGTCGAGGCCGAGGGCACGTTTCACGACAACCTGGTCCCGGAACTGATCGGCATCTGCATCGAGGGCTTCGTGCTGGTCGGCCTGCTGACGCTGGTCCAGCGCTCGCGCGAGGCCGCGCGCCGCAAGGAATTGTGGCTGAGCCTCCGGGGTTCGTTCCGCGGGCTGCTTTCGAACCTCGACGTCGCGTTCCTGGAACCGGACGCCGACCCGGCGCCGTCGCACCGGCTCGAGGCCGAGCCGAAGGTTGTCGATCACATGCTTGCACGGCTCGCCGAACGACACCCGGACCTCGACTGCCTGGTGGCGCTCAAGCGCGAGGCCGGCGAGACGCTGTCGCTGACCCGCGACCTGGTCGCGGTCGCGGCCCAGCTCAGCGCCACGCACATGAACTGGTGGGTCGCGATCGTCGATTCGATTCGCAAGCTGTCCGAGGCGCGCGACCGGGTGCAGGCCGAAGCCGCCATCCACGATCTGCTGGTCAACGTCCGCGAGTTCGACCGGGTTGAATTGTGACGCGCATTGCCTGCCGCCGCGTCCGACGGTTCGCGACAAACAGGAAGCCGGGCAGTGCCCGGCTTCCTGCATTGACCAGCGCTGCCCGACTCAGCGGCGGAAGAACCGCCGGAAGGTCACGCCGAAGGTGCGCGGCTGGTTGATCAGGAAACCGACGCGGGCCAGCCGGCCGCGTTCCTGGTCCAGCGACAGCTTGGCCTGCTCGTCCCAGAGATTGTGCACGAACAGCGACAGCTCGAATTGCTCTCCGCGGATGCCGGCCCGAACGTTGCCGAGCTGATACGACGACAGTTCCGGATCGAACGTGAAGAACTCCTGCATCACGCCGCCGATGTTGTTCGCAAGTCCGTCGCGGATCGGTACCATTCCGAAGCCGTCGGCCTGGTCGCCGATCTGCGTGAAGCGGCTGCCGACGTGCTGGAAGTCGCCGCGCAGGAAGCCCTCCATGCCGTTGGCCAGCGGAATCGAGTACTCGGCGTTGGCCGAGAACTGGAATTCCGGCACCGTCGGCAGGCGGTTGCCTTTCTCGATGCCCTCGACGACGCTCTCGTTGCCCTGCTCGTCGACCGAAACGACGGTCGAGCGCAGCTCGGAATCGGCATAGGTGCCGGCGATGCCGAGCGAGAGATTGTCGATCGGCTGCAAATCGAGCTCGAAATCGAAACCGCGCGACCGCGAGTTCGGCACGTTGAACACCACGCGCGACGAGCAGGTGCCGGCCGTGAGCGTGGCCTGCAGGTCGTCGATCTCCATCCAGAACGCGGCCACGTTGAACCGGGCCCTGCCGCCCATGAACACCGACTTGAAGCCGCCCTCGTAGTTCCACAGTTCCTCGTCCTCGAACGAATCGCGCCCGCCGAAGGTCTCGAGATCCTGAGGAGAGCACAGCGGCACGTTCAACGGGTCGTTGATGCCGCCGAGCCGGAAGCCCTTCGAGGCCTGCGCGTTCAGGGTGACGTTTTGGCTGAGCTCATAGCTGGCCATCACGCGCGGCGAGAAGCCGTCCGAGGTCGTCTTGCCCGGCTCGGCAACGGTCGTATCGGCGAAGATCCCGTCGAAGTTCAGCTCGCGCGTTTCCTCGAAGTCGAAGTAGCGCACGCCCGCGGTCAGGTCGAACCGGTCGGTGATCGCATACGTGGCCTCGCCGAAGAACGCGAGCTGCTCGAAGTCGTACGGAATGCGCGAGAAGAACAGCACGTCGGTCGGCGCCAGCGGCCCGGCGGTCGGAATGCCCGACATCTCCTCGAATCCGGTCACGATCAGATCCTGGCCGTAGTCGCGTTCGATATCGCTGTAGAAGCCGCCGAACACCCAGCGCAGACGCGCCGCCGGGTCGCTGGCCAGGCGCAGCTCCTGCGTGAACACCTGCAGGTCAGTCTTGTCGATCAGCGGCGCATCGAGCGTGAAGATGTCCTCGGAAAGCCCGATCGTGCCGCCGGTAATGCTGCCGGTCAGCGCGGTGGCATCGCGCACCTGTTCGATGTCACGGTCGGTGAACGAACTGACCGAAGTCAGCGACATGTTGTTGGCGAACGTGTACTCCAGGTTCAGATCGGCGAGAAGGAAGTCGTCCTCGAACGTCTCGGAAAACTGCGTGAATTGCTGCTGCTTGCCGAGCTCGATCGCCGGGCGCGTGGTCGTGAACGGGTTGGCCAGGATATTGAAGGCATCGCGCCGGGCGAAGCCGTCGGTCTCGATTTCCTGGTAGACGACGCGCGGGGTGATGACGAAGTTCGGCGTCGGCTCGATGCGCAGCGCGAAACGCCCGCCGTAGCGATCGCCGTCGTTGACGTCCTCGTCGGTGCTGAAGTCGGGCCGCACGGCGTTGATGAACCCGGCGAAGCGGGTGTAGTAGGCCACGGCACGCAACGCGGCCTTGTGGCCGATGGGAATGTTGATGACGCCGTTGAAGCGGCCGCCCAGCGCGTCGTTGTCGACCAGGCTGCCCTCGGCAAGGTAGTTGACTTCGTAGCTGTCGAGCACCGGCTGATTGGTGATGTAGCGCACCGTGCCCGACAGCGAACCGGAGCCGAACAGCGTGCCCTGCGGACCGCGCAGGGCCTCGACCCGGTTCAGGTCGATCAGCTCGAGGTCGGGCGTGAACAGCGACAGCGAGATCACCGATTCGTCGAGGTAGATGCCGACCTGTTCCTTGACGCCCGGCTGGTCGCGCACGATCTGGCCGGCCGAAACGCCGCGCATCGCGACCTGGCTCTGGCCGGGCCCGAGGTTCTGGACCGTGAAGCTGGCGATGTTGCGCGAGACTTCCTCGAGGGTCTGGGCGCCCATCCGGACCAGTTCCTCGCCGGACTTGGCAGTGATCGAAAACGGGGTGTCCTGGATGGTGACCTCGCGCTTCTGCGCGGTCACGACCATTCGCTCGATCCCCGACTCTTTTTCGTCGTCCTCGTCGTCCTGCGCCCAGCCGGGCAGCGCGCCGAAACCCAGCGCGAAGGCAATCGAACCGGACAGGAGTGATCTCTTCAACGGCGGCGCGCTGCCGGCCCGCCCGGTCGGCACGGTCTGTGTCAGTTTCATGTTGCTGGCTCTCCCTGGAATTGTTAACGTTGACAATGCACGGGAGACTCGACCGCGGCTATCTACCACAAATGCCGGGATCGACGGTACTCCCGGCCAAAAAGGTAGTCGGTTCGGACGCGAATTACAAGATTTTCCGCATGCGCATCAGCGGCCTGACGCCGGCCCAGAGCGGAACGGGCTCGCTGGAAACGTGATCGAATCCGAGCTTTCGATACAGGCCGGTGGAGGCCTCCAGCCCGTCGGTGGTCTCCAGATACACTTCGCCGTAGCCCTTGCTCCGGCAATACCCGAGCGCCGTTTCGACCAGGTGCCGGCCGAGGCCGGTGCCGCGCACCGCGCGCGCCAGCAGCACCCAGCGCAACTGGGCCCGTCCGCCGCCGCGGTGAGCAATCGCGGCGCATCCGACCAGCTCGTCGCCGCGCTCGAGCAGCCAGACCCGGCCGCGGAACCGGTTGTCGAGACCGTACTCGGCCACGGTTCGTGCGACGAACGCCTCGAATTCGGGTCCGAACCCCGGCTCGTCGGCATAGACCTGTCCATGCAGCGCGATCAGCCGGCCGAGGTCGCCGGGGCGAAGCTCGTGCCGGATCTTGAGATCGTCGGGGAGACGAAAACCGGCACTCGTGTTCATCTCATTGCCCCCACCCCGGCCCTCCCCCGCCCGCGGGGGAGGGAGCAGCAGTTGGCCCTCCCCCGCCCGCGGGGGAGGGTTTGGGAGGGGGCGTTTCGAATCGGGAGAGGGCGAACGCGGGCTCGAGCAACTGCCCGGCCAGCACTCCGGCCGCCGCCAGTTCGCCGAGCGCCGGACCGTGCTTGAACCCGTGCCCGGAGCCACCGCCGACCAGCCACAGGTTGGCCGCCCCGGGGTGCCGGTCGACGATGAAGTCGCCGTCGGCGGTATTGGTGTACTGGCAGACGCGGGCATCGACCAGCGGTGCCCCGGCCAGCGCCGGGAAGCGCATCGCAAGGTACTCGCGCGCCGCCGCAATGCCTTCGGCCGAGGCGCGCCGGTCGGCGCGCTCCGGGTCGATCGGACCGCCGTGCGTGTCGTCGGCGATCTTGAAGCCCCGGCGCTCGCTGCCCGGAATGCCGTACCACAGCCGCGGGCCGAAATCGGCCCAGACCGGCAAGCCGGCCTCGCCGTGGGCGCGGTCGCCGGGCGGGGTGCCGAAGTAGTACACCTCCTGGCGCGAGACCTTCAGCGCGTGGCCGAGCAGTTCGGGGAACAGGCCTGCCAGCCACGGACCGCACGCGAACACGAAATCGTCGGCCGCCAGCGACGTGCCGTCCGCCAGCGCCAGCGACGCCAGCCGGCCGCCGCGGATCGGCCCGGGGCGCGCGTCGGCGATCCGGAAGGTGCCGCCGGCGCGCTCGAACGCGTGCACGACCGCGGCGCACGCCCGGCGGGCCAGCAGATAACCGGTCCCGGCCTCGAACGCGCCCTGCTCGATGCCGTCGAGCCGGATCTGCGGCCAGCGTTGCGCGATCGCGTCCGGGTCCAGCCGTCGGTAGCCGATCCCTTCCTCGTCCATCGCGGCATATGCCGCGTCGAAGAAGCCGGCCCCCTCGGCGCGGGCCATGAACAGCACGCCGGTTTGATGGAACAGCGGCCGGCCCCAGTTGCGCCCGGCCTCTCGCCACAGCGCCAGCGAGCGCGCGGCCATGCGCACGTATAGCGGATCGGTATACATGTGCCGGATCACGCGCGTCTCGCCGCCGGAGCTCGATCGCGGGTGGCCCGCAGCGTGGGCCTCGACCAGCGTCACGTCGGCGCCGCTTCGGGCCAGCGCCAGCGCGGTCCAGCCGCCGAATGCCCCGGCGCCGACGACGACCACGCGACGGCGCCCGGTCGTGACTTTCGCGGCCCCCGGCGGGGCGAACGGCCAGGCCAGCGGCGCGGCCACGAGCGTCTGCACCAGACGGCGCCGGTCAGGTGATTCGATCGATTTGCCGGTCATTTCGGGCTCACACCTTGGGCTTGAGCGTATCCTCGGTGTGGCTGCTGCCGCCGACCGCCAGCGCGATGTTGGCCGAGCGCATGATCACGCCGGTCAGCACGACCAGCAGCACGATCATCAGCCCGGCCAGCCAGCGTCGGTACGACACCGCCTGGTAGACCCCGCCCGAACCGATGCTGACCGGTTCCAGCGGCGGGTACGGCAAGCCGTAGCGGGTCGTCAGCGTCAACATGCCGGAGAAATTCAGCACCGGCACGTCCTGGCGCAGGAAATGCCCCATCACCGACGGCGCGCGAAACGCCCTCGGCGGCGCCGTGCGCGACAGGCCGTATTCGAAGAAGTGGTCGATCGAACTGGGTCCGGTACTGGCGATGCCGCCGCCGACGTTGATGTAGGCGGCGATTGGCGTCCCGCCGGCGGCTTCGCGGTAGATCCGGATCCGGTCGGCGACCGCGGCCTCGTAACTGTCGGGCAAGAACACCTCGATGCCGGCCTGCTCGGCGGCCTGGCGGATCATCTCGATCCCGCGCTGGTTCAGGCCGGCGCCGCGGTCGTCGATGCCGCCCAGCGTCGCCGCGTCGGCCTTGATGTCGACGATCCGCGCCTCGCGCAGGTGGCGCGCGATGTCCATCCAGCCGAAACCCGGCACATTCGCGCCCCACTGCGATGCCGAACCCGAAACGATGATGATCGGCTCGACGTCCATGACCTCCATCGCCGCGTAGACGGCGATGTTGAGCGCCGGAAACGAGCCGGAGATGGCCACCGCAACGGTTTCGCCGCGCTTCACGCCGGCCTCGGCCAGCATGCGCACGACGACCGCCCCCCAGTTCGGGTTGATCGTCGCCTGCTTGGCCTCGAGGTCGCCGGCGTTGGACGTGAACGGCGACGAGGCAACGCCGATCAGCCCCGACCGTGTCAGGTCGACCTGCGGGTTGATCGGCTCGATCCGCCCGCGGATCGGCCGCAGCACGTCGATCGCCTCCTGGACGATGCGCGAGGCCGAAAGCATGTCGTCGTAATATTCGGCCGCCTCGCTGGCCTTGAAGTTCTCGACCACCACCAGCGCCACGATCGCCGCGACGGCAAGCAACAGCAGTGCCCGGCCGGGGATCTTGGTCGGCCGCCAGTACATCTGCTGGCGTTTTCCGCGCCCGGGTCCAATCATTTCACCAGCCCTCCGAACACGGTGGAAAGGGCCGCGCGGTTGAGCGCCTGCTCGGCCTCATAGGCCATCAGCGCGTCGGGCATGATCAGCACCAGCGTCAGCCGCACCAGCACCGCCGAGACCGTCAGGCCGGCCAGCGTCTTGAGTACGCCCTGGCGCTCGAACCAGATCGCGATCAGGCCCGGGATGATGTAGCCGATGACGGTGAGCTCGAAGTACGCGAAGCGCACCGGGGCGCCGACGATCGAGGTTTCCATCGGGTAGCTGAACACGCCGCCGATGCCCATGTTCAGCAGGCTGCCGGTGACGTAGCCGATCAGGATCATCAGCGCCGTGCGGCGGCGGCCGTAGATCACCATGACGCTGGACAGCGAGCGCACCAGGATCCACGTCAGCCACGCCGCGAGCAGCGTCAGCGCCACGTTCCACGGCTGCATCAGCATCAGCGCCATGTAGCCGGGCACGACCAGGCCGCCCGCGGCAAGCCCGAAGGCCTCGGCGAGCAGCAGGGTAAACAGCAGGCCGATACCGATGGAAACGGCCAGCAGGTTGAGAACGATCATAGCGGTTGGCTCCGGATCGAGCGATTCGTGAAGTGTCGGGCCAGCTCAGCGCCGCCGCCGTGCACGTTGCACATGCCGACGATCAGCGCATCGCCGGGGCAGTGCTCGAGCACGACCTCGACGACCTGCAGATGGCCCATGCCCTCGGTCACGGTCATCCGGTTCGCCGGAATGCCGTGGCGGACGGCGGCGCGCGCGAACAGCAGCGTACCGCTGCCCGTCAGCACGTAATGGTGGGGCTGGGTCCATTGGGCCGCCACCTCGGCGAGCTGCTGCGAGCGCTGCGGCCGGTCGAAGCGGCAGTTGACGACGGCGAGCAGACGCCGGTCTTTGCCGTAGTGCTCGACCACGCGTTGCCAGATCATCCCGGTCGATTCCGGGTCGTTGGCCGCGAACGCGTTGACGAAGATCAGCGAGCGGCCGAAGAACTCCAGCTCCTGGATGCGCGTGGCCCCGACCTCTGGCGCGAGCGCCTGCATCCCGGCCAGCGCGTCGTCGCGGGCCACGCCCAGATCGGCGCACACCGAAAGCGCCAGCGCGACGTTCTCGGCGTGCTCGGCGTAGGCGAACTTCGAAAGCTCGTCGTCGCTGACCCCGGCGACATCGTTCTCGCTGACCTGGTGCAGCGCCGTGTCGCGGTCCCGGCAGGCCATGCGCAACGTCTCGATGTACTTGCGCTCGGCCGTGAACAGCTTGGTGCCGTAAGGCGTCGAGCCGGCCAGCGCCAGTGCCACATCCTCGGCGCCGGGTCCCATGACGTCGAGGTGGTCGGCGCGCGCGTTGGTGATCACGCCGTGCGTGGACACCACCATCTGGCGTTCGGTCAGTGCCTGGAACGGCGGCTGCAGCGCCATGCACTCGATCACGACCACTTCGGGATCGAACGCCGCCAGGCGCCCGAGCACGCGCATTTGCTCGATGATGTTCGGAGGGTCGGGCCGGTGCAGCGGGTAGTCCTCGCCGTCGGGGCCGGTAATGGCGGCGAACGAGCCGGTGGTCTTGGAGCACACGCGCATTCCCCCGCCGCGCAGCCCGGCCGCGATCAGGCGCACGACGCTGGTCTTGCCGCGCGTTCCGTTGACGTGGATGCGCACGGGCAGGCGCGCCAGCACGCGCTTGTGCGCCAGCATCTCGATGACGCCCAGCGTCACGAGAATCGCGACGATGACGGCGGTGACGATGACCGGGAAAAGCTGAGGCATGCCTCGGGACCGGAAAACGCTCGGCTCGTATCCTACCGCGAACCGCGCGCCGCAACTTCGCCCGATTCGCGCCGCACACGCGTCACCGGCCGGTCGCGTCCAGCGCCCGGCCCAGCTTTTCGACCAGTTCGTCGATGCCGGCCTGGTCGATGACCAGCGGCGGGCAGATCGCGAGCGTGTCGCCGGGCAGCGCGCGCACGACCAGGCCCTCTTCCAGGCACGCGGCGGTGGCCTTGAACGCGATCCTGTCGGCCGGGTCGAAACGCGTCTTCGCCGCCTTGTCGCGCACCAGTTCCAGCCCGGCGATCAGGCCGATGCCGCGATAGTTGCCGACCAGTTCGTGCCCGGCCAGCGGCGCGAGCTTTCGCTGCAGGTATTCGCCCATCGTCGCGGCGTGCGCCATGATGCCGCGCTCTTCCATCAGCTCCAGGTTCCGCAACGCGACGGCCGCGGCGACCGGGTGGCCGGAATAGGTCAGTCCGTGGCCGAACAGCCCGACCTCGGAGGCCGCCTGCTCGATCGCCTCGTACATGAACGGCGGCACGGCCACCGCCGAGATCGGCTGGTAGGCCGACGACAGCGCCTTGGCCATGGTCATCGTCGTCGGTTCGATGGCGAAAGTCTGGCAGCCGAAGTCGCGGCCGGTGCGGCCGAAGCCGCAGACGACCTCGTCGTCGATGAACAGGATGTCGTGTCGATTAAGGATCGGCTGAATCCTTTCGTAGTAGCCTTGCGGCGGAATGATCAGCCCGCCGGCGGCCATCAGCGGCTCGGCGATGAACGCGGCGATGGTCCCGGCGCCCTCGCGCTCGATGACGGCCTCGAGTTCCCCGGCCAGCCGGGCCGCGAATTCGTCCTCGCTCTCGCCGGCCTGCGCCTGGCGGAAGTGATGCGGCTCTGTCAGGTGGATCACGTCCGGGCCCGGAACGCCGAAGTGGGCGTGAAAGGGCTTCAGCCCGGTCAGCGCGGCGGTCGCCAGCGTCGTGCCGTGGTAGCCGCTGGTGCGCGAGATGATCTTTTTCTTCTGCGGCCGGCCGGTCGCGTCGAAGTAGTAACGCGCGAGCTTGACCTGGGTGTCGTTGGCGTCCGACCCGGAACAGCCGAACAGAAAGCGCGCACCTTCGATCGGCACCCATTTCGACAGCTTCGCCGCCAGCCGGATGCTCGGCTCGTTGGCGCGCGCGGCGAACAGCGGGCCGTAGCAGAATTTCTCCATCTGCGCGGCCGCGGCCCGGGCCAGTTCCTTCTCACCGTAGCCCAGCGCCGTGCACCACAGCCCGGCCATGCCTTCGAGGTAGCGCCTGCCGTGCTGGTCGAAGACGTGAACCCCCTCGCCGCGGGTCCAGATCAGCGGCTCGCCGTCGCGCACCTGGGCAAGGTCGGACGAGGGATGAAACACAAAGCGCTTGTCCAGCGCTGCGAGCGAATCGGGCATCGATGGTTTACGCGAGGTTCGGGGTCGGATCATGATACCCGGTATCGCTTGTCGGCTTCCCGGCCGGGCGGCCGCAACGCACCGTCACGGCAACAGCACCCATCCCTCGGCCTGGCGCCGGACGAGCACGGTCATGGCCGAGACCGCCATTTCGACCTGCGGGGCGAGTTCGTCGGCGGAGACGCCGTGATGGGCCGCGCTCTGGCCGCACTGGCGGATCACGACGCCGGCCTTGCCCAGCGCCTCGAGCAGCGCAGTATTCGGGTTGTCGCGCCCGAAGCGTTCGCGGTAGGCGGCATCGGACAGCACGTCGAAGGTGGTACCGCCGTGGGTGACGATCTCGATCTCGAGGTCAGCCGGGTCGATGCCGCTGCGCGCGTGCATGTTCAGAAAGCGCGCGGCCGATTCCAGCCCGCGGTTGAGCGCGTGCTCGTCCCTGCTGCCGGCGGAGACGTCGAACAGCAGCCGGTAGCGCTCGCCCGTCACCAGGTTGAACGCGCCTTCGGTCACCCCGGCGACCGGGCCGAACTGCTCGATGACCGGACCCTTCGAGAACGGCTGGTCCCCGGCAATTGCCGCCGGGGCCGCGGCGAGTTGGACCGTTGCCGCCAGAACCAGCAGCACTCCCGGGACATGGATCCGTCGGTTCATGATTCCGCTCCGGTGACTTCGTCAAGAAACTCGACCGCCCGGCGCATGTGCGGGATGACGATGGTGCCGCCGACGACCAGGCCGATGCTCATGGACTCGATGATCTCGTCGCGCGAGGCGCCGACCTCGACCGCCTTGCCGATGTGGTAGCTCACGCAGTCGTCGCATCTAAGCACCAGTGATGCGACCAGCCCCATCAGCTCCCTGGACTTGACGTCCAGCGCCCCGCCTTCCATGTAGGTCAGCGTGTCCAGCGAAAACATGCGCTTGAGCACGCGGTTGTTGGTGGCCAGCAGGCGCTCGTTCATCTTCTGCCGGTACTCGTTGAACTGCTTGACGCGCTCGCCCATCGCATGCTGCCTTCGATTTGTGTGGCCTTGCTGCATGATACTGAAGCTGCAGCAGGAACGAGCGCCACGGAAGACTGCGATCATGCGCGCGTGCCCCCGCTTCCCGGCAGGCTGGGGTCGATGCCGCACCAGGACCGGTCCGCGGGGCAGGTTCTGCCTCAAACCGGGCTGGGAGTCCGTTTCGGTCCGTTGGATGGGTAACCTTGCCGCGCTGCCTTGAGGGTAGCGGCACGCGGGATCTGCACGGTGCGTGTGCGATACCTGATTTTCCGGTAGAGCGCCTGTCGAAGGCACCAGTTCCAAATCATTCGAGCCAACATGACAATTGCCTTTATCGCTGTGTCGAGGCGCATGATGGACCCGGCCGATGACGGCACGATCAAGCTTCAATGACAGTACGTTGCACCCGGGCAATGCCGCGCTGACGGCTTTGCAGCGCGGGCCGTCATCAGCCCGTCCCCGTCCGGCGGTTTTTGGGGCGGATCAACACGTTGAACGGGCGCCCGGCGCATACTGCAACCATGGTCCCGCAAACACCGCGACTGGAGCGCGAACTGGCGACCATGGAGCGCATGGTCGAGATCTGGTGCGCCGACCGGCACGGCGGCGGACCCTGCGCCGAGTGCCGCGACTTTCTCGCCTACGCCGAACAGCGGCTGGCGAAATGCCCGTACGGCGCGGCCAAGCCGACCTGCGCGAAGTGCCCGGTGCACTGCTACCGCCGTGCCCGGCGCGAGCAGGCGCGTGCGATCATGCGCCACGCCGGCCCGCGAATGATGTATCGCCACCCGTGGCTGGCACTTCGCCACGTGCTCGACAAGCTTCGCCCGGTGCGCCACCCGATGGAGCTGCGCGGCAGCCGCCGGGGCTTTTCGCGCAGGCCGCGCGGCTGAGCCGCCGGGCCGGCTCAGTCGGCCTGCAGCATGTAATCGATGGCGAGGTTGGCCAGCGCGCGCACGCCGGTCTTCATGCCCGATTCTTCGATGTAGAAATCCGGCGTGTGGTGCGGTGCGGCGTCGGCCGGGTCCTTGCCCTCCGGCAGACCGCCGACAAAGTAATAAAGCCCCGGCACCTGCTGCTGGAAGAACGAGAAATCCTCGGCCCCGGTGATCGCGTCGACCCGGATCGCATCCTCGCCACCGACCCGCTCCAGCGTCGGCGCCATGCGCTCGGTCAACTCCGGGTCGTTCCAGGTGACCGGATAGCCGCGCTCGATCTCGACGTCGACGGTCGCGCCCTGGCTGGCGGCGATGTGCTCGGCCGTGCGCCGGATGTTGGCGTGGATCCTGTCCTGCATTTCGGTGTCCAGTGTCCGGATCGTGCCGATCAGTTCGGCGGTCTCGGGGATGATGTTGTTGCGCACTCCGGCCCGGACCCGCCCGACCGAGATCACCGCGGCCTCCTTGGTCAGTTCGGTCTGGCGGCTGACGATCATGTTCAGGCCGACGACGATCTGCGAGGCGACCGCGATCGGGTCGACGCCGGTCCAGGGCGTCGACCCGTGCGTCTGCTTGCCGTGAACCGTGATGACGAAACGGTCGGCCGCGGCCATCGCGCCGCCGGCGCGAAACCCGATCTGCCCGACCGGCGCCAGCGACCAGATGTGCTGGCCGAAGATCACGTCGACGTCGGGATCTTTCAGCACGCCCTCGGCCACCATCAGCTCGGCCCCGCCTTCCTCGCCCGGCGGTGCGCCTTCCTCGGCCGGCTGGAAGATGAACTTGAGCGTGCCCGGCAGTTCATCGCGCCGGGCGGCGAAGATCTCGGCCACGCCCATCAGCATGGCCATGTGCGTGTCGTGCCCGCAGGCGTGCGAGACCGGCACCTCGTCGCCGAGGAATTCGGCCGTCACGTCGTCGGGCGAGAATTCGAGGCCGGCGCGCGAGCGCACCGGCAGGCCGTCCATGTCGGCGCGCAGGCCGACCACCGGACCGGGCAGTCCGCCTTCGAGCACGCCGACCACGCCGGTATGGGCAATCCCGGTCTGCACCTCCATGCCGAGCCCGCGCAGGAATTCGGCGACGTATTCGGCCGTCTCGAATTCGCGGTTGGAAAGTTCCGGGTTGGCGTGGAAGTGCCGGCGCCACTGCACCACCTTGTCGAACTGCAGCTCGGCCTGCTCGTCGATCAGCGCGTACCAGTCCTCGGCGCTCATCTGGGCCGGCGCGCCGGCAGGCAGCAGCACGGCCAGCGCCGCCAGGGCCAACGGGAAGGTGAAGAATCGGGTCATGTCGTCTCCGGAATCGTTGTTCGAAAGCGTGCATTGTCGTTCAGTCGCCGCGCAGGCTCAAGTCGGCAGCCGCCCGGCTGCGATCGAATCCGGCATCGGCGGGTCTCGTCTCGCGTCAGACGCAAAGATTCCGGGGAGGATTGCATGCCCGTTCACAAATCTCCAGGTGCACCGACGCGTGCGGCCCTCGCCGCGTTGTCGTGGTGCGCGCTGCTGGCCGGCGGCGCCGCACTGCCGGCCGGCGCGGCCGCGCAGGTCGAGGCCGACACCAACCGGATCTTCGACCCGGTCGAGCTGTTCCGGCTGCACTGCTGGGATCCGCTCAGGCTCGACGGCGGCTTCCTCGAGCCGGTTCCGCGCACCCACTGGGGCTCGATGACGCCGCAGATGCGGCCGGAATTCAATGTCCCGAACGACCCCTCGATCAAGGCCTGGATCAAGTCGGACTGGAAGAACGGTGCGCTGGTGATCCTCGAGCAGCAGCAACACACCGTACGAATGCGCGGCCCGGTGCAATCGCTGGTGCGGCAGACCTGCCGGGTCACGTACGCGCGCCCGGAAATCGATCGGGACGCGATCTACCGCGACCTGGTCACGCTGTTCAACAACCACCCCGGCAGCGACCACCCCAACGAACTGGCCAGGATCGGCGCCGCAACGCCGGAAGGCTGGGACCAGCGCTGCTGGACGGTGCTGGCCGACGTCAACAACCGCCACTGGCGAATGGGCCGCTCGAGCCGCGACTTCCGAAAACCACTGTGTCTGGTCCCGAGCTCCGACAGCTTCTTCGGCCACTCGCAGTACATCAACGTGCGCCTGCTCATGCGCACCGAAGGCGACCCGCTGACCATCATCCAGACCAGCCGCACGATCCGCCAGGCAGCCTTCGAAACGCTTTATGCCGAGGCGGCGGAGTAGCGGCAGCCGGCGTCGGGCCGGAACCGCAGCCGCTCCGAAGTTGCACGATAATGGTACCAAGCCTGCCGCCCAGAGCACCGTCATGATCACCCTCCACCACCTCGAACATTCCCGCTCCCAGCGCGTTTTGTGGATGCTCGAAGAACTTGGTGTCGATTACCGCATCAAGCGTTACGCGCGCGACCCGGAGACCAACCTGGCGCCGCCGGCACTGAATAAGGTACACGCGCTGGGCAAGTCGCCGGTGCTGGTCGACGGCGATCGCACGCTGGCCGAGTCGGCGGTGATCATCGAGTATCTGGCGCGCCGCTACGGCGGCGGGGACTGGGCGCCTGGGATCGAGGATCCGGCGTACTGGCAGTTCAGCTACTGGATGCACTACGCCGAGGCCTCGCTGATGCCGCCGCTGCTGATCAAGCTGGTGTTCTCGAAGCTGCGCGAGGCCCCGGTCCCGTTCTTCGTCCGGCCGGTGTCCGGACGCATCGCCGACCGCGTCGACGCGATGTTCACCGACCCGCAGATCGCCACTCACTTCGCCTGGGTCGACGCATTCCTGGCCGAGCACGAATGGTTCGCCGGCGATGCCATCTCGGCCGCCGACGTGCAGATGAGTTTTCCGCTCGAAGCGGCGCTGGCCAGGGGCACTGTCACCCGGGCCGACTACCCGCACGTGGCGGTGTGGGTGCACAAGGTCCAGGGGCGGCCCGCCTACCGACGCGCGCTCAAGGCCGGCGGCGACTACGCGTACGGCCCGATAGACACGCCGCCGGAAAATCCGGAATAAGTCCCGCGGGCGCTGCCCGCGGGTGGAAATTTTCAGATTCCTTCACAGTTCCGCTCGAAATCTGGGATTTTTTTTTGCAAAAAAATTTTCAAATTTAACGGACTCGTAGCAACTTGCTCCGTATACTTGACGCTTGGGCGCTGGTGTCAAGGGGTGATATTGATGACAGCCGTGCCCGTGGGGGATTCGTCCCAAGGAGCAACAATGCTGCAGCGTTGGTACCGGTTGAATCGAACCACTAACACGCCCGCACCGCGGCGGCTTGCCCCGCGTGCGCGGCGCACGCGTGTTCGCGACTTCCCGATCGGCAACGCGCCCGCCGCGAGGGATCCCCTTCCCCGGGTTCCTGCGACCGGTCACTCGCGTTGATGCAGCACTTATCCAATACAAAACCGACAGGAGTATCTCAAATGCGAATACCGATCCATTCAAACCGGGCACCCGGATCCGGGCTTGCCGTATGGCTGGCCGGCGCCGTGCTGGCGGTCACCGCGCTGGTCACCGCCCCGGCCCATGCCATCGAGGTCACCGGCAGCTTCACCGGATGGTGGGGCCAGCCCGACCAGCAGAACCACGGCGTGATCATCGCCGTATCGAGACTGCCCAGCGGCGAGAAGACCGGCGTGCTTTACTGGGCCCACTTCGACGACATGGGCAATCCGTCGTGGCTGATCGCCCAGGGCGACATCGAGGCCGACACGATCATGGCCGAGGTGTTCCGTTTCGACGGCATCACGTTCATGCAGACCGAGGACGAGAACGCCAATTTCGGCGAGGCCATCGGCACCATGGAGGTGCAGTTCGAAAGCTGTCTCGAAGGCAACGTCGAATTCACCACCGACGATCCGGTTGTCGGCGCCGGCGAATTCCGCATCGAGCGGCTGACCAATCAGCCGGGCGCGGTGTGCAGCGGCGGTATCGGCGACGACTTCTCGCTCGACGGTCTGCCCGAGGGCTTCGAGATCATGCTCGCACCCACCGGCGTCATCCCCGGTGCCAGCGGCAAGGCCGAATTCAAGGCCAGCCCGGGTCGGGCCGAGTTCGAAGTCGAGATCAACGACGTCCCGGCCGGCGAATATGAACTGCAGGTCGGCGGCATCACCCGCGGCTTGATCACCGTGGCCGACACCTCGACCGGCGACGGCGAAATCGAATTCCGCTCGCCGGTTGCCGACGCCGACGCGCTGCTCGACTTCGACCCGCGCGACCAGATCATCGACGTGCTTCTCGACGGCGAAGTGGTGCTGACGGCGCTCACCCCCGAACACGGCGACTTCCCGGGCAACGGCCCGCCGCCGTTCGACGTGCCGGCGAGCAGTTCGGTCGACATTGAGCTTGATCTGACCAATGAAGGCGTCTACCCGGACGGCTCGGCCAGCGCCGAGTTCCACATGGCCGGCAACCGCGTCGAATTCGAAATCGGGGTCGAGAACATTCCGGTCGGCGCCTACCCGGTATTCATCGGCGGCATCAAGCGCGGCGATGTGGTCGTCACCGAGGACGACGATGAAACCGGTGAAACCGAAGGCGAACTCGAATTCCGGTTCCCGTCGGGCGGACCGGATCGCTTCGACTTCGATCCGCGCGGCGAATCGATCGAGATCCTCGAGGGCTCGACGCTGCTGTTCTCCGGCGACTTCCCGGAAGGCGAATCCGAAGGCCGCCGGCGCGGACCGCCCGAAGATCGTGGCCCCGGCAACGGCAACGGGCCGCCCGGTGACCGCGGCAACCGCGGAGGCAACGGAAACGGCGACGACGACGAAGACGATGATGATGATGATGACGACGACGAGGACGAGGACGACGGCTGACGCCGTCTCCCCGGGCTGACCTCGCGGTCGTCCACATCCCCCCCGCTGCCGGGCCCCGCGCCCGGCAGCAGTCAACCGGCCGGCCCTCCCCGCGAGGGCCGGCTTTGTCTTGCCGGCGGTTCCCGTTGCATAATGAAAGCGTCCGGCCGGGCTGCCACCGCGGTGACCGCTTCGCGCCGAGCGTGCCGGTGTCTCCGGCATCGGCCGGCATCGCGGAACGCAACGATGAATTCAGCAAGACAAGACAACAAGAATCCGACCACGCTCGACGCCCTGGCCCGCGCGGCCGTCCGGATCTTCCGCCCGCTGGTGCGGATCCTGCTCCGGCACCACGTGTCGTACAAGACCTGCGCCGAATGGCTGCGCTGGTGCTACGCCGATGTCGCCCACCACGAGTTCGCGCTGCCCGACCGCAAGCAGTCGAAATCGCGCGTCGCGGTGCTGACCGGTCTGACGCGCACCGACGTCAACCGCGTGCTGGCCATGCCGGCGCCGGACGCCAGCCGCCAGGAGGAGCTGTACCATCGCGCCGCCCAGGTGCTCAACGGCTGGAACACCGACCCGGACTTCCAGCACCAGGGCCGGCCGGTGCGCACGCTGCCGTTCGAGGCCGAGGACGGCGCGATCAGCTTCAGCCTGCTGGTGACGCGGCATTCCGGCGGCGCCCCGGCGCGCGCCGTGCTCGACGAACTGGAAGGCAACGGCACCGTGCGCGTGCTGCCCGACCGCAGCATCGAACTGTTGCGCCGCAACTACATCACGTTTGCCGACGCCAACGACATCGAGCACTCCGAGGTGCTCGGCATGGCCTGCGGCAAACTGGCCGAGACCGTGGATCACAACTGGCGGTCCGACCGGCGCGACAAGCGGCTGCAGCTTCTGGTCTACAACGCATCGATTCATCCCGAGCTGGCCGACCAGGCGCGCGCGCACGTCGAGGACGCCGCGCGCGACCTGGCGTTGCAGGTCGACGAATGGCTGGAGAAGTTCGAGAAGCAGTCGGCCGAACTTGACCGCAGCAGATCCGGCAAGGAACGGGTATGCCTGGGACTGGGCCTTTACTACTTCGAATAAGGGCCTGCCCCGAATTGTGCGACACGGACCACGACAGCCGTCGATTCACCTCGGTGTGTGAAACAATGCCACCGTCCCGAACCCGTCCGGAATCCTGATCGTTGATCATCAGCCACCGGCATCGCTTCGTCTTCATGCATTGCCGCAAGGCGGCCGGCAGCTCGATTGCCGCAAGCCTGGCACCGCTCCTGGGCCCGGCCGACCTGCACCTGGGCACCTGGCCCGAGGCCCTGGCCGAAGGCGTGTGGCCCAACCGCCGCGCCTGGCTGGACCTGCTGAACCCGGCGGCCGGTGCCAGTTTCGCCGGGCGCTGGCTGCGCCGGCCGCACCGGTGGGCCACGCGCGCCCACCTCGTCGACGCGCTCAACGGCGCCCAGCGGCTGAAGTACCGGCGCGCGCTCGGCCACTCGCCCGAGCACGCGTTCGCCGCCGCGGTGCGCGCGTTCGACCCCCAGGCCTGGCGCGACTACTTCAAGTTCTGCTTCGTGCGCAACCCGTACGACCGGGCCGTGTCGGACTACCGCTGGCGCACGGCCAAGACCGGTGCCCGCTCGATCGGCTTCGACGAATTCCTCGCGCGGATGGAACGGCGCGATTTCAGCAACCCGGTCGTTCCCAGGCATTTCGACAACTGGCCGATCTACACGATCGACGACCGGATCGCGGTCGACTTCGTCGGCCGGTTCGAAAACCTCGAGGCCGACCTCGACCGGGTCTTCGAGCGCATCGGCCTGGCGCGTCCGGGGCTGCCGCACGCCAAGTCCATGCAGCGCGCTCGCCCGTACCGCGACTGGTACGGGCCCGACGAGCGCGCCCGGGTCGAACGCCTGTTCGGCCGCGAAATTCGCGAATTCGACTACCGCTTCTGAGTCACCGATGCCTGACGAACGCTGCTTCGAGCACCACGGCCCGCCGCCCCACTTCTTCATCGTCGGGGCGCCGAAGTGCGGCACGACGTCGATGGCCGAGTACCTGAACCAGCACCCGGAGGTGTTCGTGATCCGCGGCGAGCCGCACTTCTTCGGCAGCGACATCGACTACAACTCGCCGCGCCTGAGCGAGCGGCAATACTTGCGCCTGTGCAGTGCGACCGGCGGCAAGCCGGTGTGCGGCGACCGGTCGACCTGGTACCTGTACTCGAAGCGCGCCGCACGCGAAATCCAAGCGTTCAACCCCGACGCGCGCATCATCGCGATGCTGCGCAATCCCGTCGACATGGTCGCCTCGCTGCACGCCCACCATTACCAGCGCGGGTTGCGCGACGACCTCGAACGGCTCATTGATGCCCTCGATGCCGAGCCGGCGCGGCGGCAGGGCGAGCGCATTCCCGGAAACGCGCGCTTCCCCGAAAGCCTGTTGTATTCCGAAATTCCGCGCTACAGCGAACAGCTCGAGCGCTATTTCGAGGCTTTCGGCCGCGAACGGGTCCACGTGATCATGTTCGACGACCTGAAGGCCGACCCGGCCCGGGTCTACCGGGACACGCTCGAATTCCTCGGCGTGAACCCGGAATTCAAGGCCGGTTTCGAAGTGCACAACGTCTCGTCGCCGGCGCCGAAATCGTTCCTGTACCGGCGCTGGAAGGCGAGCACGTGGCGCTACCGGCTGCGCAGCCTGGTGCCGCAAAAGCTCTACACGACCCTGCGTGAAAGGCGCCGGAAACGCGTCGCGGCCAGCGTCACCCGAAGTCCGCGCGCGCCGCTGGACCCGGCCGTGCGCGCACGCCTGCAGCGGATGTTCGCCGACGAGATCGACCGGCTCGAAGCGCTGCTCGGCCGCGATCTCTCGGCCTGGCGCGACGGCTGAAGATCAGGCTGCGGCCGCGGCTATTCCACCACGCACCCCGGCCATTTTCTTTACACACCCCGGCCATTTTCTTTACACACCCCGGCCATTTTCTTTACACACCCCGGCCT
>JAVVDX010000009.1:42222-44295 GCA_032251475.1 Wenzhouxiangellaceae bacterium
AGCGCCCAGTCGTAGTCGATGAAAGCGATCCCCGCGGCACGCTCCAGCCTTCGGCGCGCGCGTTCGCTGCCGTGGGCGCGGATGAAGCCCTCGATCGATCCGTTCTGCGCTGCGAAGTCGGCCGCGTACCAGTCGAACAGGCTGGTGACCAGCAGGCGCTCGCCTTCCGGCCGCAGGTGAATCGGGGTGTCCAGCGCCCGGCGCGTGTTCTCGGCCATCATCGCCTCGACGTTGGTGGCCGTGTACGGCACCGCGCGCAGCGGCGGGCAGCCGACCGAGGCGCAGTTGACCATGAAATGCACGCGCGCGTCCTTCCAGCCGCGCGCGGCGAATTCGTCGCCGAGCAGTACGTCGAGCTCGATCTCGCAGAGCGAGTACGTACGGCCGCCGACCTCGAAAAGCGCGCGCTTGAACAGTGCGAACGGGTCGACCAGGCTGCCGTAGCCGCGCACGCTGCCGGCCAGCTCCCCGGCGGCCGCCGCCTGCTCGAGCAGGAAGCGGATCATGAAGAAGTTGTAGGCGTTGGTCCAGAACGCGATCGCCGCCTCGCGCTGATCCAGTTGCGCACGGTCGAAAGCGGCCAGCAGCCGCGACTGGCGCGCGAGCAGCTCCGGCGTGGCCGGGTCGTCCAGCGCGGCACGGTAGTCGAACGCGCTGATCAGCCCGCCGCCCGGCAGGTCGTACTCGACCAGGTGCTGGTCGAGCAGCTCACCGTAGGGAGCGAACGGCAAATCGGCATCGCCGCGCGCGCTGCCGGTCCAGATGCAGACCGTGGCCGCGAGAACAAGCGTCGAGATTCCCCGCAAGAGCAGTTTCGTCATTGCCATCGTCGAATTTTCCCATGATTCAGGTTTCCCGGACCGGATGCCGGAACCGGGGCTTGCGGACGGTCTGCGGTTTCATCCGAACGTGAGGGCGATCACGGTATACTCCCGGGCGATGCAGTTGCCGTCCGGGCCGGGGTCACGGTTGCGACGACCCCGACCGCATCGCATTTCCGCGACGGGCCCGGGCGCGGCCGAGACGAAGCTGCGGTTGGCTCACGTGGGGAGAGTGGCGATGAACGACATGCTGCAAGCCGAGAAGGACGACAAGCTGTCGGACGGACTTTCCCGGGTCGTGCGCGTGCCGACGCTGCTCAAGCAGCTCGAGGATCTGTGCCGCAGAAGCTTCGACGCGACCGACGGCGTCCCGGCCGCCGCCTGCTGGATCCAGCTCGACGAGGTCGAGGGTCACCGCGAACAGATCGCGTTTTCGGGCCTGGACAAGCTCATGCATGCCATCCACGAGCGGGTGCGCGCCCAGCTCAACCCGGCCGATCTCTCGGCCCGGTTCGGGCTGTCTGCGATCGGCATCTTGCTCGACCCCAAGGACGGCGAGCGCGACTTCCGCGCCACCGGAGAGGCGCTGGTCAAGGCGGTCAACAACAACCTGTTCGAAGTCGGCGAGCACATGATCGCCGCGACCGTGAGCATCGCCGTGCGGCGCCTGCAAGAAGCGCGGCCGGCCGAATTGAACCTCGTGCGCGCGGCCGCGGCGGCCGAGCAGTTGTCCGCCGGCGGCGGCAACCGCTGCGATGCCGGCGACCGCGGCAGCACCGCCGAACAGCAAAGCCCGGGCTCGCTGCTGGGCCAGCTCACCAAGGCGCTCCGGGACGACAGCATCAAGGTCGTGTTCCAGCCGCTGCTGGCCACGTCGGGGCCCGAACGCGAACGGGTGCAACTGCTCCCGCGGCTGACTGCGCCCGACGGCAGCCTGATCCCGGCCGCGCGGTTCATCCCGGTCGCGGCCAAGCGCGGTGTGCTGCCGGCACTGGACCATTGGATGATCGCCCGCGCCGTCGCGCTGCTCAAGCGTGCGGTCGAGCACGGCGACGACCTGCCTCAGTATTTCCTGAACCAGTCCCCGGCGCTGCTCGAGGACAGCAAGTTCGTCGACTGGGTCGTCGAGCAGGTCGAACCGCTTGAGCACGACCAGCGCCGGCTGGTGCTCGAGTTCAGCATCCTCGATCTCAAGCCGCGCATCCGCGAGGCTCGCTCGGTGCTGGCGAAGCTGCGCAAGCTCGGGCTGGCC
>JAVVDX010000009.1:44395-47928 GCA_032251475.1 Wenzhouxiangellaceae bacterium
CTGTACGCCGAGAACTCCGGCGTGGTCGCCAACAGCATGTGGGACCCGAAGCGCAAGGCGCGCTTCTCGCTCGGCAACCGCGACGCGGTAATGGACGCTTACTGGTACGACGGCGAGCCGATCTGGAACTCCGTCGAGAAGGCCGGCGGCATCGCCGCGACCTACTTCTGGCCCGGCTCCGAGGCCCCGATCGGCGGCATCCGGCCGAGCCACTGGAAGCCGTATGCCGGCGACACGCCGCACGCCGAACGGGTCGACCAGGTGCTGGCCTGGCTGGACCTGCCCAAGGCCGAACGCCCGGATTTCCTGACGCTGTACTTCTCGGCGGTCGACTCGGCCGGCCACCGCCACGGCCCCGGCCACCCCGAGGTGATCGAGGCGATGCGCGCCGTCGACCGGGCGCTGGCGCGACTGATTGACGGCCTCGAGGCGCGCGGGTTGCTCGGCGACATGCACGTGCTGGTGACCTCGGACCACGGCATGGCGCAGATCGACCTCGACCAGTACGTACTGCTCGACAAGTTCCTGCCGCTGGACCGGGTCAACGTCTCCGACTGGGGTCCCGCGGCACAGATCTGGACCGTCGACGGCGGGCCCGACGCCGAGGCGATCCTGGCGGCGATCGACACGAATCATCCCGGCATACGGCGGGCCTGGAAAAGGGGCGACGCGCCGGAGCGCTACCGATTCGACAGCCATCAGCGCGTGCCCGACGTGACGGTCGAGGCCGAGCCGGGCTGGATGATCTCGAACAAACCATACTACGCCGGCATGCAGCGCGGCGTGCTCAACGGCATGCACGGCTGGGATCCGGCGTGGCGGCCGATGCACGGCATCTTCATCGCCCACGGGCCGGCGTTCGAGCCCGGTGAGCGCCTGCCGGCGGTGCGCGCGATCGACCTGTACTCGCTGATGGCCGAGCTGATGGACGTGCCCCCGGCCAACACCGACGGCAGCCTGGCCGCGTTCGAACCGCTACTGGCCGCCGACGAGCCGGTGAATGTGCGCGAAGCCGACTGGCGTTGCCGCGGGACGGCCGGCGAGATCACAATTACGACACGAACGGCGCCCGGCATCGCCGCACTGCACGCGCGCGGCGAGGACTCGGTGCTGCGCGTGTTCGCACTGCCGCAACGCGAAAGCGCCTCGGGCGCGCGCTACGCCGACGCCGGTATCGAGTACCGGAACAACGGCGACCGGGCGGCCTTCGAAATCGAAGGCCGACGATTCAGCGATTGCGTCGCGACCGGCGGGGCGTCCGGATAGTGTCGGTGCCCCGCCCGGAGGCGATCAGTCGTCGAGGACGAACGTAACCTTGAGCGCGACCCGGAACACCTTGATCGCGCCGCTGTCGTCGCACTCGACCTTCTGGTCCTCGACCCAGGCGCCGCGCACGTTCTTCAGCGTCCTGTTGGCACGCTCGATGCCCTTGCGGACGGCATCGTCGAAGCTGTCGGGAGATTCGGAAATGAGTTCGGTAATCCTTGCAATGCTCATGGTGGTTCTTCCTTTGACGCGTGTGCAAGTATCCCCTTCGATCAAGACATGAACCTGACCTGATCCGTTTTCAAGCGCTCCGCGATGCCCGAACTGCCCGAAGTCGAAACCACCCGCCGCGGCCTCGCGCCGCTGGTCGAGGGACGCGAGATCGCCGGGGTCACGATCCGGCAGCGCCGGCTGCGCTGGCCGGTCGCGCGCGAGTTCGACCGGCTGGCCGGCCGACGCATCGCCGCGCTGGAGCGGCGGGCCAAGTGGCTGATCTGGCGTTTCGAACACGGCAGCGTGCTGTGGCACCTGGGCATGTCGGGGTCGTTCCGCGGCTGGGAGGCTCCGCCGCCGGCCGGCGCGCACGACCATATCGACCTCGCGATCCGCGCCGGCCGTGTCATCCGCTACACCGACCCGAGGCGTTTCGGCGCGGTGCTGTGGCAGCCCGGCGACGATCCCCGCGTCCACCCCCGACTGACCGGCCTCGGCCCCGAACCACTGGAGGACGAATTCGACGGTCAATGGCTGTGGCGCGCCAGCCGCGGCCGGCGCGCGCCGGTCAAGGCGTTCATCATGGATTCGCGCATCGTCGTCGGCGTCGGCAACATCTACGCCGCCGAGGCGCTGTTCGCCGCCGGCATCCACCCGAAGCGGGCGGCCGGCCGGATCGGCCGCGCCCGATACGAACGGCTCGCACAGACGATTCGCGCGACACTGGCCCGCGCCATCGAGGCCGGCGGCACGTCGCTGCGCGACTTCACCGTCGGCGACGGCACGCCGGGCTATTTCGGTCAGGACCTGCAGGTCTACGGCAAGGCGGGCCAGCCGTGCCCGTCCTGCGGCTGGCCGCTGAAAGGCGCCGTGATCGGTCAGCGCGCGACGGTCTGGTGTCCCCGGTGCCAGACCTGATCCAGATTCCGCCGCGGCATACCGGTTCCAGACCGGACGGAGGAGCAGCGCCCACATTTCGATTCCGTGCCAGATCCTTTCGCGGCGTGGACGCCGCTCCTACGGCGATGGGGTGAAAGACTCTCGTAGGAGCGGCCTCCAGGCCGCGATGTGACGGGACAATGATTCGGGCGTGGACGCTGCTCCTTCGCTAGTCGAGCAGATCGGCGCTGACCGAGCCGGTAAGCGGATCGACCGTGAACCGCACCAGTTGCGTGGCGGTGCCGTCGGTGGTGACGGATCCGCCGTCGGCGCTGCCGGCATCATCCGGGTCGGTGACCGACTGTTCGCTGTCGATCCGGAACGTGGTCGGGCCGTTGGCCCAGCCGACGACGCGGTAGGTGTAGCTCTCGCCGCCCTCGATCGCCGCGCCCACGGTTTCATTCGGGCCGAGGCTGGCCGACGTGGCCAGCAGGTTGCCGTTGCTGTCGAGCAACTCGAAGTCAAGATCGGGGTAGGCCCCGGCTGCGCTCGGATCGGCCGACAGCACGCCGGTGACTGCCGCGGCGCTGGCCTTGGCGGTGAACGTGACGTCGACGTGGTCCACGCCCTGGGCGAGGTTGAGTCCGGTCGTGCCGATCGGCACGAGGCCGCTGAACGTTTCGGTGAAGCTGAACTCCTCAGGCGGCGCGCTGGCCTCGCTGGTGTCGACCGGGTCCTGGCTGCCGTCGGCTGGCACGGCTGCGGCGCGCACCCGACCGGTGATTTCGGCGTCGAACGTGAACAGCTTCGCTTGCGGGTCGTCGAACACCAGGTGCCGGGGCGCGGACGTGCCCCCAGCCTCGAGCGTTTCGGCGTAGACGAACCGCGCTTCGTCGCCGTTCTGGCCGCTTCCGCCGTTGTCGGCGTTGGCCACGCTGACCGAGTCCTCGCTGATATCGAGAATCCGGAGCACGATCGACTCGAACACGGTGCCGTCGAAGGTCCCGGCGCTTCCGAGATTGGTCAGCGTCTGGTCGAAGCTGAACCGGCCGTCGGCGAACACGACATTCGAGATGCGAACGTCCATGTCGTCGGTCACGCGCACGTTGTCCAGCGCAACCGGCGCGGTAGCGCTCAGGTCCGAAAACGCGACCTGGTCGCCCCCGGAATCGTCG